>CABUBS010000095.1 GCA_902489855.1 uncultured Collinsella sp. | reverse complement strand
TAGATTACCTGTCGACCCTGGCCGACCACTCCCAGCAGCCCACCGGCTCGCCGTCGATAAGTACGTTGCCCCCGTCGAAGTCTTGATAACACATGTCGTTGAATTGGTGGATCCACACGCCATGGTTGAACGTCTTCTTGGGCGAGCCGTCGGCCTCGCGGTAGCGCCCGGTCAGGTCCTCGACATGGCTAAAGTAGGTGAGATGCACGTTGGCGCCGGCAGCGCGCAGGCGAGCCGTGAGCGGCAGCACGGTCTCCTGCGGTATCACGAGCTCATCGCCCTTGGAGTGCGTAAACCACAGCGGTGTCTTGGCAAGGGCAGCAACGTCCTCGTCCGTGGCGTTGTACCACGGCGCGCAGCAGGGAAGGCCCGCGGCGAAGAACTCGGGGTAGTCGGCGCACAGGCGCAGCGTCATAAAGCCGCCGTTGGAAAGGCCAGCGACCACGATGCGGTCGGTGTCGATGCGGTCGGCATGCTCGGCGACAAACTCGTCGATGAGCGCCTTAATGACGGGGGAGTAGATGCTCTGGTTGGAGTGGCCGAGCTGCTCAGTGCCGTTGTCCATCCAAAACGTGGGCGACTGCGGCACGAGAACCCAGGCAAAGCCGCCAAAGTAGCGTTGGATCTGCGCCTGGCTGATGGCCGTCACGCGGTTGCCGATATAAGCGCGCGTGGCGCCCTCGCCTTGCGTAGCGCCCTTGCCCTCGCCAGCGCCGTGCAGGTACACCACGAGCGGGGCCTTCTGGGGCACGACTGTCGTTTCGGGCGCGAAGGGGTTGAAGCAGGCGGAGTCCTCGGCCTTAAAGCTGGGCTCAAAGAAGCCGTACTCGAGCGCGATGCCGTTGACGGCGGTCTTTTGCGTGGCATTGCTCCAGCCCTTGAGCGCGGGACAGATGTTGCCGCGGCAGGTGTCAAAGACCAGGCCGCAGGTTGGATCGTCACCGTCATTGCCGGGAAGGGCCGCGAGCTGCGTGATGCGCAGCTGGTCGTCGAGCAAGCGCGAGCCCATCACGCTGCCCTCGATCTTCTTGGTCAGGCGCTGCTCGGCGATCTCGAGCGCCACATGGGTGCCAAAGGCGAGCTTGCGTCCGCACTCATCGCACGGGTAGGCGGCGAGCACATCGATGTAGCCAACGGAAGGCGCGGCGTGGTCGGCGCCGCGCTCCTTGCGCATCAGGACCTCGCCCGTGCGCTCGTGGCGCTCTACATATATATGGAAGGAGTGCGCGTCAATGTCGTTGGCGCGCACGGTGCACGGCAGGTCGAGCACAACCTTGCTGATCCAGGGGCCAAAGTCACCCAAGCTGGTGACGGTTGCATAAGTGCACGATTTGAGTTCCATGAGGCGGCCTCCTTTGCGCCGCGAGCGGTAAACATCTGCGGCAATACAATCTAAACATGTTTAGTTTAACACAGAGCTTCAGAACAGGCAGATGAACTCGGTAAACGGTCGAATTGAACACCCAATGAACTACTAAACGTATGTTTACTACCGTCTATCAGGGCTTTTGTTAAGACATCAACAAGGCTATGAGGTGCTAGTTAAAGGAAAAACCCACGCAAACAGCCATATAGCTAAACGTTGGCAAAGAGACGGTCCTCATCCATTTAGATACGTTCACCCCCGATTTCCTACCGTTCACCGGACTACAGACGGCAAAATTGCCACAAATTAGACGTTCCGTGTAAACTAAAGCCCGTAAACGTTCAGTAAACACATTGTTTACGACAGCGTATCCAAGGGTTCGGTGGCCGTAAGGGGTTATAGTCGCCGAGCCAAAGGCGTGCCTACGCCCAAACGAGTAGGCACACGATGATATGGGGAGGGGTCCCATGGCAGTAGATAACAAGCAGATTGCCACCGATGTCCTCGAGCTCGTGGGCGGTGCGGAGAATGTTTCCGTCGCCACCAACTGCATGACGCGTCTGCGTCTGACGCTCAAGGACAACAACAAGGCCGACGTGGAGAAGATCAAGAAGGTCAAGGGTGTTCTGGGTTGCCAGTTCGCCGGCAGCCAGCTCCAGGTCATCATCGGCCAGAACGTGCCCAAGGTGCTCGCCGAGTTCGTCGCCATGTCCGGCGTCAAGCAGGGTGCCGCGGTCGACGAGAACCTCGATGCTCCCAAGGAGAAGTTCGAGCTCAAGAACCTGCCGAACATCATCCTCGACTATCTGTCGGGCTCCATGACCCAGCTGATCCCGCTGCTCATGGCCGGCGGTCTGTTCCGCACCATCGCTGCGGTCCTCGGTCCCACCATGCTCGGCGTTCTCTCTGACACCGATCCGACCTACACGTTCCTCTACACCACCCTGTACGAGGCCACGTTCACCTTTATCCCCATCTACCTGGGCTATGCCGCCGCTAAGAAGCTCGGCGCCTCCCCGGTTCTGGGCATGCTCCTCGGCGGCGCCCTCATGGCCCCGTCCGTCGTGAGTGTCGCGACCCAGGATGGCGGCGGAATCATCTCCGTCTACGGCATTCAGATCGCCGCTGCCAACTATCAGCAGTCCGTCCTGCCGATTATCCTTTCGGTGCCTGTCCTCTACTTCGTCGAGAAGTTCTTTAAGAAGGTCATGCCCGACGTGCTCTCCACGGTCTTCACGCCGTTCTGCACCATGATCGTTACCATCCCCATCGCCTTCATCGTCCTCGCCCCGCTCGGCAACGAGATCGGCAGCCTCATCGCTAACGCCCTCTTCGGTCTCGCTGACATGGGTGGCGTCGGTATCCTGATCGTCATGGCCGTCCTCGGCGCCTTCTGGCAGCTCTTCGTGGTCTGCGGCATGCACATGCCCGTCATCCTGCTCGCTCAGGTTCAGATCATCGCTGCCGGCTACGATCCCTTCGTCTTCGTTTCCACCAACTGCGCTATGGCCGCTGTCTGGGGCTGCGCCTTCGGTGCCTTCCTCAAGATGAAGTACCCCGACGAGAAGGGTCTCGCCCTGGGCTACGTCATCTCCGCCATCGCGGGCGGCGTCACCGAGCCCGCGCTCTTCGGTATCCTCATGCGCTTCCGTCGCACCATGTTCGGTATGTTCATCGGCGGTGCCATCGGCGCCGTGTTCTCCGGCCTCATGGGTGTTACCTACTACCTCGCCGGTGGTGCCTCCAACTTCCTGGTCTTCACCAACTACCTGCAGGGTGGCCAGATGAACACCGTCTGGGCTATCGTCGGTATGGCAATCTCCTTTGTCATCGCCGCTGCCGTCGTCTTCGTCGCCGGCTTCTCCAAGGAGGAGCTCGCCGAGATGGAGGCCTAAGGCCAAGCCATTCGGTCGCATACGACCTTACCTACACGACAGGGCCCCGTCAGGCGCAAGCCCGGCGGGGCCCTTCTTGCAAGGTAGACTGGAGTGGGCAAGTGGTGTCCGCCCGCAGGGGTTTGTTAAACGGCGGGGGCTTTCGCATCAGGGGTTACCGCGAAAGCTTCTGCCGGTTCGCAATTCCTTTATCGAGCGAAAGGACATGCAGATGAGTTTGGGAAAACTGACCGTCAACGGTCGTCAGGACGGTTTTTTGTGCGAGGGCAAGCCGTTCTTTTGGTTTGCCGATACGTGCTGGAGTGCGTTTACCAGCATCCCCGAGGCCGACTGGGACTACTATCTGACCCGCCGCGCCGAGCAGGGCATGAACGTGCTGCAGATTAACACGCTGCCGCAGTGGGATCGCTGCTGCCCCGATCTGGGCATTTGGCCCTATGCCAGCGAGGATGGCGTGCGCTTTGATTGGTCTCAACCCAATCAGGCGTATTGGGATCGCGCCGCCGCCATGTGCCGCGCTGCCGTCGAGCACGGCATTCGTCCGGCGCTCGTGCTCATGTGGTGCAACTACGTGCCCGGTACCTGGGGCGCTAAGATCGCCGAGCGTTGCGGTGCCGAGGTTATGCCGCGCGAGGAGGTCCGTGCCCACGTTGCCCGCGTCGTCGAGAACCTGGGCGAGTTCGATCCCGTCTATGTGGTGACGGGCGACACGGACTTTGCCGGTGACGAGGCGATTGCCTATTACGAGGATGCGCTCGACGAGGTTGCGAAGCGCGCGCCCGAGGCCCTGCGTACCATGCACATCAACCGTGGTAACCGCACGATTCCCGCGCAGTATTTGGACCGCCTGGACTTCTATATGTTCCAGCCCGGCCACAACTACGAAGGCCAGCCCGAGGCCTGGCACCTGCCGCAGGACTTTATCGCCAGCTATCCCAAAAAGCCGATGGTCAACTCCGAGCCCTGCTACGAGCAGATGGGTGCGTCGCGCAACGTGTACTGGCGTTTTACCGCGCAGGACTGTCGCGCGAGCGTGTGGTCTTCGATCCTTGCCGGCGCCAGCGCGGGCGTGACCTACGGCGCCCACGGCGTTTGGAACTGGCAGACATCGCGCAGCCAGGGTTCGGTGCTGGGCGAGGGCTTTGACATGCCGTTCCGCTGGCAGGAGTGTCTGCAGTTTGCGGGCGTGTGGGATTTTGCCGCCATCGAGCACGTGCTTGCCGGCCTGGGTGCCACGGCTAGCGACGACGCTCTCGCCGTTATCCCGGCACAGGAGCTGCTCGATGACGCGCGCGAGTCCATCCGTGTGGCGCGTATTGGCGAGCGTGTCGTCACCTATCTGCCGCGCACCACGGCACTTACGTTTAAGCTCGATAGTGCGCGCGGCTGGTCGGCGACGGCCCTCGACATGGAGGCCAAGCGTATCGCCAAGCTGCCCGTTCGCGACAATGGCGACGGCACCGTGCGCGTGGCTCAGCATTCCTTTGAGCACGACGCCCTGGTGATCCTGACGCCCGAGCACTAACGCTCGAGCTTCGATCCCGAGTTGCTCCCTCGGCCCGGGCACCTCCCTCCCTTTTCCGATATCAACAACCCAGTCCCCTTTATATGTTGCGGTGGAATAGTTCCTAAATGACAGCCCGGGCCGGTCAAACAGGAACTATTTCACCGCAACTGCTGTTGGGGCATTTGCGCCGGATGCGTAACAGTTCGGGCATTGCGTGGATACTAAGACCCATTCTCCATTAAAATGGTTTTCCGGACATCTAAGCGGGTGGGGGTTACCATGAGGGACCTGGGAGACACAACCGCATATTTGCGCCGGGGCATACGGGAGATTCTGTGCCTGGCGCTTTTCTTTTTCACGATTTTGGCCGGCGAGTACCTCTTTGACGTGCGCGTGGCCGAGTTTGTGCCGGCGAACGAGGTCGTTATCTACGAGAGCATCGTCGTCGGCGCGAGCGTGATCGGCTATTTTGTGCGTCCTCTCCTGTACTATCGCCGTCCCCAGACAATCGATGCGACGAGCGATATGACGGGCGTGCTGCTGGTGTCGGCATTGCTGCTGCTGATTATGGCGGCGCAGTTTCAGGTTGTGATTGCGGGCGGTCTGGTGGCGTGCTGCGCCCTGGGCTACTGCGGATCGACCGCTCATGCCAATCTGGCGCGGCGTTTTGCGCAGACGCCTTGTCTGGCACGTGCCGTGGCGGTTTCTTATGCTGCGGGCATTTTGGTACAGGTGCTCAACCATATGGTGATGCCTGCGGGCATTCCTCAACAGTTTGTCCTTATTGCCTGTGCGATTGCGCTGGTTGGGCTGCTTCACGGTACCCGCCGAGCTAAATTACGCGATGAGTCCGCGCCCGAGTTCGAAGCCGAGATTGCCGAGCTATCGGTCGATGCGTCGGAGCATGGCGCCAAGTGGCGCGATAATCCCGAGGCAAAGGCGGCCTTCCAGGGTGCCGTAGTGCGCTTGACGGTGGCGACCGCCTGCCTCACCGGCGTATTCGCGGCTCTCAATGCCGGTCTTACGACCTCGCATGCCGCCGGCGCTATCGATCTGGGTGACTGGCCGCGCTTGCTGCTGGTTGTGAGTGCGCTTGCTGCCGGCGCCCTGTATGACCTGCGCGGACGCTCGTATATGAACATCATCATGACGTGCGCCGCCATGCTGTCCACGCTCTCGTTCTTTGTGCTTATCACCGATGGCAACGGCGGCAATGCGCTCGCCGCCACGATTATCTTTTACCTGGGCACGGGCTTTTTCGTGGTGTTCTTCACCGCGAAGTTCGCCGCGATTTCGATGTATGCCTGCTGGTCGTATCTGTGGCCGTGCATGGGCCGCGTCATCAACAACATTTGCTCAATGCTTGTGACGGCTCCGGCGGTGGCGATCATCTCGAGCCAAAACGTGCTGGTGGCGGTGGGTGTCGTACTCGTGTTGTTTGTCGGCATTGCGATCTCGCTGCTGGGGCAGTTTGGACAAGGCGTTGAGGACGAAGCGGGTCACAGGGGGCTGGCGTTTGCCACCGACGATCTTGGCGTGAGCCGTGCGCCCGATCAGACCGACACGGTGCCCCTGGAGATGCCGGAGCTTTCGTTTGACGATCGACTCGACGGCTTTGTAGCCGCCTTTGGGCTTACCAAGCGCGAGCGCGATGTGCTGGAGGCGCTGGTCGTATCGGACGACAGCGTGCAGGACGTTGCGGCGGCGCTCTTCCTTTCGCGTTCTACGCTCTACCGTCACATCGCCTCGATCAACAAAAAGACCGGTGCCGCCTCGCGCGTGGCCCTCATCAATTTCTTCTGGTCCTGGACACCCCAAGACTAGCCAAAACCGCCACGAAGGGGACAGGCACCTTTGTGGTGGTTTTACCTGCAAAAATATGAATATGAGACATTTGTCACCTGCCGTTTTGGCGCTCAAAGGCATATGAATGTGATGTTGAGCGGAGCAGAACGGAAGGGGTGGGCCTATGGCATCTCGTGGTTGCACGTCTAATAAAATTGCCGGCGCGCTTATCGCCGTGGTTGTTGTTGCCGCAGCGGTGACACTCATGCGAGCTTACGGCGCCGGCGCCCGTGCCGACCAGGGAAAGAACGCCGCGCAAGCGTCGCTGAGTGATCGTGCTGCCGCTCCGGTGGCGGTCAAGCTTATCGAGAACGGCGAGACGCGGACGGTCTATGAGACCAACGATGCCGAGCTGGTCGCATCGACCTTCGCCGCGCTCGACGATTGCACCGTGGGAAGTGCGGTGGATGAGCGGATGAGCGACGCCGGTCGCACGCTCGTCTTTGTCTATGCAGATGGCTCGGAGCAATCGGTGGAGTTCGAGGGCGGGAATATCGTGTTCGACAAGACGGCATATCGCCTTGATGGTGCCGATGAACTGTGGCGACAGCTTGCCGCCATCAAGAACAGCCAATGAAATGAGGGGTGTAAGGGATGAGTGACTTGAGATTCTGCCCGGCGTGCGGGATGCAACTGCCGCGGGTCGCCGGCGTGCCGGTGCGATTTTGCCCGGGCTGCGGTGTTCGGCTTGAGAACGTTGAGGACGATCCGGGTGTCGCGGAACCCGCAAATGGGGCAGCTGCCGATGATGGCGCGGGCGAAGGTTATGAGCCGAGTGCGGATGCGCCGGTCGATGTGCCGATGCAGAGTGCCGACACCGCGTCGCCGGTCCGCGGCGTGGCCGCAGCGGATGCTCCCCGCGTCGGCGACCTTGAGCTCCACACCGCATGCGATGCCTCTGGCGGCCAAGCGCTCGCGCAAGTGGCGCTGCCACGGGGTTGGCGTATCGAAGAGGCACATCTTGAGCGCAGCAGTAGCTTCGACTGCCCGATTTCAGTTGGCGTGACGGCGGCGGGCCCGGCGGGCGAACGCATTATGTATCGCTCCGAGCTCTGCTACGTGGACGCGGGCACCGTTGCCAAGCGTATCCCCACGCAAACCGAGCGCAAGGCGTTTCTGCATGTGGAGGCGGCGTGCGACGAGCTGGCTCAAGCCTGCGCGACGCAATTGGGCGCACGGGCGGAGGTTGTGGCCGAGCAGCCGTACCCATCGAGCGCGGCGGTCGATATCGAGCACGAGCGTGCCCGCGTAAAGCGCGAGGCTGCAAACGACTTTGCGATTCAGGGCTTTTCGATGGAACCGAGCGATGTGGTCTATGAGTGCCGCATGCGTCGATATCGGCTCGCGGCGCGCTGACCCGCCGCCGCAGCCGCCTGGCGCTCGCG
>CABUBS010000094.1 GCA_902489855.1 uncultured Collinsella sp. | reverse complement strand
GCAAGTCGTAGCTGCCTCCCGCCGCCGGTGCAATCTTGGCGGCAAGGAGCGGCGGGCGCTTAGCCGGGGCTTGTCCCTCCCCCTGCGGCGACGGCTCGACGGCCACCTCGTAGGCGCGATGCGTCGTCGTCCCCCGCGACCAAGCAGGCTCAAAGGACAGGGTCCTGCCACGCAGCAGGTCCAGCACGGACACGACGGAATACTCGGATACCGGCAACTGACGCTCGGCGACAAAACCGCTGCGGGCAAAGTCGTACGACGCCGAGCGCGAGCTCGTAATATCGCCTAGGTAGGCGACCGTCATTGCGATAAAGTCGAGCAGCTTTGTCGACACGTCATCGAACGCCTCGGGCACATGGACAAACGTAAGCTTCTTACCATAGGAGAACGTACCGCCGCGCACATAGGCATCGGCCATGCCGTCGATATCCTTAACCACGTAGGACACCGAACCGCAGCGAATGCGAAACTCGAGCGCCCAGTTAAAGCGATCGGCAAACAGCGGATTGTAGTACGGCACCAGCGAGGGCTCCAGCACCGCTTTGGGCGCATCGGGGTCAATGGTGCCGGCGAGCTTGCGACGCATGGCCACGAGCTCATCCATGCGCGCGTCCGAAAGATCGGAAAGCGCCGCCACAAGGCTCGGGCTCGTGGGGACGGGCGCCGGGAAGGGAAAGTTGGGGTTGACCGCAGATGCGGTGGGCGCGGGACGGGCGGGCTGCTTGGACTGTGCGGGCGGTACCGTAAACGTGCGGACCGGTGTGCGCAGACCCTCGACGGGCTCGGCGCCGCTGGCATCCAGATACGCTAGCGCCGTGGCGATGGCGTGCTTGCACATGCCGGAATAGCGGAAGGCGGCGGGGCAATCGCAGCCGTAGTCGACAACCTCGTGCTCGTCCATGTCGAGCGCCACGTGCGTCTTGTACAGGTCGCCGCGCGAGCCGCGCACCGAGCCCTCGATAGTCACATTTTTGGAGAAGCGCGAGCCGGAGTCTTCGAACGACAGCACGGCGCCGTTGAGCATGAGCGAGCGCCCCTTCATAAAGGTACTGCTGAGCGCCGCCTCCTTACGAAGCGCCTGCGCAAACGTCCCCTGCGCCATCACTTCCTCCAATCTCACCCGGACCAGCAAGGTCGCCCTTAGATCACCGTCACTCTGCCTTGGTTACCCACGATGGCCTTGGCCTCTGCCAGCAGCGGAATCGAGCGTGCGTTGACCTTGGCAGGTACCTCGGCGCGCAGCACGCGCCCGTCTACCTGCTCGATAAAGATCTCCACGCGGTCGCCGCCCGGGTTAGCGGTGAGCACCGTGGCCAGGCGCGCCATATTGCCCTGGCTAAAGCGGCTGTTGGGCACCATGACCTCAAACACCTTGGGCTTGTTGTTCTCCTCGTTGAGCTCCAGCGGCACGATCTCCTGCGCGATAATCTGGTCGCCGCGGTCCGAGCGCTCGAGCTTGCCCTTAATGCGCACAAAGGCGTCGGACAGCTGCGCGCCGGTCTCGGGATCGACCTCGCCGTACAGGTACCCCTCGGCCTCTTTATAGGTCTTGGGGAACACGACGACGGTGGCCTCGCCTTCCATGTCCTCGAGCTGCACGATGCCCATGGGGTCGCCGTTTTTGGTCACGCGCTTGGACACGCTCGAGACCATGCCGGCCCACCACAGCGCCTTACCCTCGGGAATCTCCTGGTTGATGGTGCCGCCCGTAGGATTCTGAACTTCGTAGCCGGTGTCGATCTGCGAGAACGAAAAGTCGCGCGCTTTGCTGAGCGCATACTCAAACGGGCGCAGCGGATGGTCCGAGACATAGATGCCCAGAACCTCCTTCTCCTGGCTCAGCTTGAGGTGGCGGTCCCATTCCTGGCCGTCCGGATCGGGCACGCTGACCTCGAAACCCGAGCCCTCAACATCACCAAACATGTCGAAGAACGAGGTCTGGCCGCTCGCGCGGTCCTTCTGGCGCTTTATCGCGGCGTCGATGATGTTCTCGGGGTTGTTCTTGTCCACAAAGTGCATCATCTGGCGGCGCGGATAGCCCGTGGAGTCAAAGGCACCTGCCTTGATCAGCGATTCGATCACGCGGCGGTTGGCCTGGCTCGAGTCCACGCGCTCGACAAAGTCGTGCAGCGTCTTAAACGGGCCGCCCGCCTCGCGCTCGGCGATAATCGTCTGCGCTACGCCGGTACCCACGCCGCGGATGCCGGCCAGGCCAAAGCGCACGCCCTCCTTGGTAGCCGTGAACTCGGTACCGGACTCGTTGACATCTGGCGAAAGCACGGGGATGCCGTCATGACGGCACGCCGAGACGTAGTGCACGATCTTGTCGGTCTTGCCCGTATAGGACGTCAGAACGGCCGCCATGTACTCGTGCGGATAGTGCGCCTTGAGCCACGCCGTCTGCATAACCAGGATGGCGTAGCCGGCGGAGTGTGACTTGTTGAAGGCGTAGGACGCGAACTCGAGAACATCGTCCCAAATCTTCTGGGCGACCTCGCGCGTGTAGTTGTTCTTGATAGCGCCGTTCATCCAGTGGTCGTAGGTAGTCTCGTCCGAGCCATCCTCCCAGTGGAGCACCGTCGACGTAAGCAGCTTAATCTTTTTCTTAGCCACGGGCTTACGGATACGCGAGTCCGATTCGCCCTTGGAGAAGCCGCACATCTCGACGGAGATGAGCATAACCTGCTCCTGGTAGACCATGGTGCCGTAGGTTTCGCCCAGAATGTCGTCCAGACGGTCATCGTAGGAGACAGCCGGCTCCTTGCCGTTCATACGGTTGATGTAGGACGAGACCATGCCGGCGCCCAGCGGGCCCGGGCGGTACAGAGCGATCAATGCTACGACGTGCTTGTACTCGGTGGGCTTCATGTTCTTGATCGTGGCCGTCATACCGGCGGACTCGACCTGAAAGACGCCGGCGGTGTGGCCGGAGCCCATGAGCTTAAAGATCTCGGGATCGTCAAAGGGAATCTCTTCCTCTTTGATGTCGATGCCGAAGTTCTTTTTGATGTTTGCCTTGGCCTTGGAGATAACCGTCAGCGTACGCAGGCCCAGGAAGTCCATCTTGAGCAGGCCCATGTCGGCGACGGTATGGCCCTCGTACTGGGTAATCTCGACGCCGCCCTTGGTGTCGAGCTTGGTGGGCACGTGCTCGTTGACGGGGTCGCGGCAGATCAAAACGGCGCACGCGTGCACGCCCTCGCCACGGGTGAGGCCCTCAATCGAGAGCGCCGTATCGATGATGCGGCGGGCGTCATCGTCCTTTTTATAGGCCTCGGCAAAGTCGGGGTTAAACAGATCCTCTTTGCCGGGTTGTTTGTCGAGCACCTGCTTGAGCTTGACCTTGGGGTCGCTCGAGACCATCTTGGACAGGCGCTGGCCCATGTAGACCGGGTAGTCCAGGACGCGCGCGGCGTCGTTGATGGCCTGCTTGGCCTTGATGGTCGAGTAGGTGATGACGTGGGTGACCTTTTCGGGGCCGTAGAGCTGGCGAACGTGCTCCACGACCTCGAGGCGCCGCTCATCGTCGAAGTCCATATCGATATCGGGCATCTCGGTACGCTGCGGGGACAGGAACCTCTCGAACATCAGGCCGTTCTCGAGCGGGTCGAACGCGGTGATGTTCATGGCGTAGGCGACGATAGCGCCGGCGGCAGAACCACGGCCGGGGCCGACGCCGATGCCGTTGTCCTTGGCCCATTGCACGTACTCGGCAACGATCAAAAAGTAGGCGGCAAAGCCCTTGTCGCAGATGACCTTGTATTCGTACTCAAAGCGCTCTTTGATGTTGACGCCACCGATCTCGCGCGTGGCCCAGTCGTCACCGTAGTGCTGGCGCAGGCCCTTCTCGCACTCGCGGCGGAACTGGCTCTCGTGCGTCTCGCCGGGGTCGAGCAACGGGAAGCGCGGCAGGATGATGGAGTCCCAGTCCAGCTCCACGTAGCACTTGTCGGCGATCTCGAGCGTGTTGTCGCAGGCCTCGGGGCAATACGGGAACATCGCCCGCATCTCCTCCTCGGTCTTCATGTAAAACTCCGAGCCGGTCATGCGCATACGGTTAGGGTCGTCGACCTTGGCGTTCATGCCGATGCACATGATGACGTCCTGCACGGGGGCGTCCTCGCGGCGCAGGTAGTGGAAGTCGTTGGTGGCGATAACCTTGACACCCACCTGTTTGGCGATGTCGATGAGCGTGCGGTCCATCTGCTCGTCGGTCAGGCCGTTGTCGGTGGTGATGCCGTGTTCCTGGATCTCGATATAAAAGTCGCCAGGGTCAAAGGTGTCGCGGAAGGTCTCGGCCCACTTGATGGCGCCTTCCATGTCACCGCGGTCGATGTATTTGGGAATGATGCCCGCGATACAGGCGCTCGTGCAGATCATGCCCTTGGCGTGGCGACGCAGGTTGTCGAGCGTCACGCGCGGCTTGTAGTAAAAGCCCTGCACGGCGGCCTCGGAGACCGTCTGCATCAGGTTGACGTAGCCCTCCTGGTCCTTGGCCAAAAGGATCATGTGGTAGAGCTCGGGCTTATGGTCGCGGGCGAGCGTCTCGTCCGGCGTAAAGTAGACCTCGCAGCCAAAGATGGGCTTGATGACCAGCGGCGGCTTGAGCTCGTCGATATTGCCCTTCTCGTCCCACATGGCCATGTCCTTCACATACTGGGCATGCTCGCGCGGGTTTTCCTCGGGATCGGGCTCCACCAACTCGTCGCGGCGGTCCTTTTCCAAGAAGGCCTTGTCGTGGCTCCACGTTTTGTACTCAGGCGTGTTGTGGTTGACGGCGTCGCAGGCCAGCGCCAGGTCGGGTACGCCATACATGTAGCCGTGGTCGGTAATGGCCACGGCGGGCATGCCAAGCTCAACGGCGCGGTTGACCATATCCTGGATACGGGTTGCGCCGTCGAGCATGGAGAAAACAGTGTGATTGTGCAGATGGACGAATGCCATGTGATGAGCTCCGATGCGGGTTCGTGTTCTGACTGAACGATTTTACCGCACGGCACGGACAGCACCCGAACCTAGCCAAACCCACACGGCTCCTCTTGCAGTTGCGGTGAAATAGTTCCCGTTTGGCCCGTCTGAGCCGTAAAACAGGAACTATTCCACCGCAACTTCAAAGGGCCCGAGCGACCCTCCTGAATTGCGGTGAAATACGGACTGATTGGCGGCTTTTCTGGCCAAAACAGTCCGTATTCCACCGCAAGTTATTGAGGGCTAGAGGTTGTAGGTGACTACCTGAGGCTCGGCGGGTTCGACGAAGAGGGTCGGATCCGGCTGCTCCACGCGGACGAACTTGACGGTCACCGTCTCATAGCCCGCCTTGTGCAGAACGTCCGAATAGACGCGCGCCTGCAGGGCATGCTTCTCCCGCAGCTGCTCCGGCGTCTCGTCTGGTGTGCCACCCGTCTTGTAGTCGATGACCAGCGCACGCGACGGATCGGCCGGGTCGGTCGCCAAAGCGTCGATGGCGCCCTCGGCATACGCACCGTAGCGGGCAATGTCCTCGTCCTCGCAGCCCAGCGAGAAGAACGGAACCTCGGCACGAACGCACGGCCACGCGAGCAGGTCGGCACGGGCTGCCGACTTGAGCCAGCGATTCAGGGCAACGTCAAAACGCTCGCGCTGATCCGGCGTCAGGTGCCACAGGCGCGTCAGCGCATCGGCGCGCTCGGCAGGCAGTTCGTCGGCGCCCATCTCGATCAGCCACTGGCAGGCGGCATGGAACGCCGAACCCAGCGCCACGGGATTGCCGACAGGCTCAACGGTGGCCACATCCGCATCCGTCATCTCGGAGCCATCCGACTCTGCATCGTTGCCAGCCTCGTCCATGGGCACGCGGGCCTCGGCCGCATGGTCCTCGGCCTCGGCATGCAGCGCCGCGGCAATCGACGAATAGCTGTACGAATCGCGCGCCGGATACGGACAGGTGCCCATACGAACGCCCACGGCCTGGGGATACACAAGCTCAAACGCATCGGGCTCGGGATCGGCAGGACCGGGCGCGGCTGCGCGGGCATCCGTATCAACAACCTCCGCTTCCGCATCACCGCGGACAAGCCTGCCCTCGGCATCCAGCGAAGCGTTAGCCTCAAACGTCTGCTCGCCAAAGGTAAAGTTTGCCAGCGAAATAAGCTCGTAGTCGCCCGGCTGGGAATTGTCGAACACCAAGTGGTCGGCATCGAGCTGCGGCATACCCAGGCCCCGGCCAGGCAAAATGCGGTGCAGCACGTCATAGGTCAGGTCGGATTCGACGTCGAAAGACGGCGCCGGCACCTTACCGCGGCTCACGGCGACGTCCATCGCCAGAATCACGAGCTCGCGCGCACGCGTCATGGCGACGTAGAGCAAGCGGGCCCGCTCCTCGAGCGAGAGCTGCAGGTCGTCGTTGCGCAGGCGCACAAATGCCTCGGCGGGAGAACCCGTCGCACAGACGTCGTCCATAAGTTCCGGCGAAAGCCACAGCGACGTGCCCTTGCCCTTAAATGCGTGCTCAAACTGCTTTTTGACGTCGTCACCCTTGACGAAGGTCCCGTCGGCGAGTTTAACGCCATCAAAGCGTGCCGGCAGCGCCACAACCTGCGCGCCGCCCTCGACACGCCCCATCTGGGCAGCTCCGGTCGACTTACGTACGCCAAAGCACTCGGAAACCGCCACGACCGGATATTCCAGACCCTTGGACGCATGCACCGTCATGATGCGCACCGCGCCGTTGCCCTCCTCGTTGAGCGCGCCCGGCGCCTCCTTGCCCGCCAAGAAGCGATCGAAGGCGAGTGCAATGGAACGCGGCGAGTTGCCGACCTCGGCCTCTGCCTCGGCCACGGCATCGAGTGCCTTGAGCACGTTAGCGGCGATGGCCTTGCCCTCGGGGCCACGCTGCGCCAGGCGCACAAACCAGCCCGAGGCGTTGACCACATCGCGAGCGATAACGGCAAACGAATCGCGGCCCACGCGACGGAACGCATAGCGCAGCACCTCGCGGGCGCGCGTCAGCAGCGGCAGATCCTGCAGGCCGGGCACGTCACAGTCACTCATAATGCCCGCATCGATATTGCGGCGCGAGGTCTCCCCCGTCTGGTCGTCGAGCTTGGTCGCCAGCGCCAAGAACTCCTGGGCGCCGAGCGCAAACATCGGCGAGGCCAGCAGGGGCATAAGGCCCTGCGCCGTGTCCGCCGGGTTGGCAAGCGCGCACACCAGGGCGCGAATCGTCTGCACCTCGGCAGCCTGGGCAAAAACCGAGCCGCCCGCGATGACGCAGTCGAGCCCCTGGTCGCGAAACGCTTGAGCGTAGACGTCGGCATTGGTCATGCGGCCCAGCAGCAGCACCATATCGCCCTGAGGCTGTTTTTTATCGGCAAGCGCACGGAACCGCTCCGCAATTGCGCGGGCCTTGGCCTGTGTGCGCTCCTGCGTACTGCCGCCGGCAACGAGCAGCGCTTGGCGGCGCGAGGCCTCTGCCCTGAGCTTGTCTTCGCGCTTATCGCTCGGCTCAAGATCCAAAAAGCCCTGCATAAGGCCACCGGTATCGCCGTCAAAGACACGCGCCACGTAGCGCAGGACCTCGTCGTGACTGCGGAAGTTGCGCACGAGTTTGACAAGCTCGCCGGCGGGTGCCCCAGACGAAGCGAGAACGGCGCCCGGGGTGCTGGCAGCTGCCGACGCGCCCGAAGCACCCACCTTGCGCTCCTGGCGGCGGAAGACCTCGACCTCGGCACCACGGAAGCGATAAATCGACTGCTGCGCGTCGCCCACCGTGCACAGCGCACGCTCGCCCGCACCCGTCAGGTAGCGAATCAGATCGACCTGCATCTGGTCGGTGTCCTGGAACTCATCGATCATGACCATCTTAAAACGGCCCTCGTAGGCGGCTCGGATGGCGGGGTAATCACGCAGCGCCTCGTATGCCATGCGCAGCAGATCGTTATTATCGAGCGCGGACTGGTCGGCCTTGAGCGCGCGGTACTCCGCCTCTACGGCACGGGCGAGCCCTGTCAGCGCATCGAGCGC
>CABUBS010000093.1 GCA_902489855.1 uncultured Collinsella sp. | reverse complement strand
CCAGCGCCGAGCGCCGGCGTTCGCTCGCCGTGTTTGCGGCCGCCACTGTGATCACCGTCTGCATCTGGTTTGTGTCGAGCATGATGGGCGTCGTGGGCTTTGCCGGCGCGGTTGCCGAGGTCGGCGTGGGTCGTGTGTGCCTGGCGCTGGCGGCGACGTTTGCCCTGGCGTGCACGCCTCTGGCCGTTGGCTTTGCCCTTTCGAGCCTGGGTGCGCGTGAGGAGCTGCTCAACGGTGTGGGCAACCTGCTCGGCATGCTCATGACGTTTTTGGGCGGCGCCTGGATGCCGCTGTCGCTGATGGGCCCAGCCGTGCAGACCGCGGCGCATTTTGTGCCGACGTATTGGGTGAACGACGCGATTGGCAAGGCGCTCGCCGCGGACCTGACGTCCACCGTGCTGGGCGACATCGCTTGCGATCTGGGCGTCACAGTGCTCTTTGCCGCGGCCATCGCCGCCGTAGGCCTAGCCCTCGCCCACAACAAATCCCACGCCTAGACACCTACTCATTGGGGACAGACTTAAACGACCAAAAGTATTCATTGGGGACAGACTTAAATGACTAGCCATCGGGGGCAGATAAGGAGCGTCCCCAACTGCCGGGTGGCGAAAGAGCGTCCCTTGTGACTGGTCATTTAAGAACGTCCCCAATGACTAGTCTGAAACAAATCCCCACTCTCGCCCCAAAATAGTTCGCCAAGGTTTACTATTACGTTCATAAAGTAGTACGAGGCTAACAATGGGGGATGCCATGGCAACGCAGAAAGCCTATGTCCAGGTCAAAGGGCTCAAAAAGCACTACGGCGACGGTGATGCGCGCCTGACGGTACTCGATGGCATCGACACGTCCATCAACCGCGGCGAAATCTGCGTCATGCTGGGTCCCTCGGGCTCGGGCAAGTCGACCTTTCTCAACCTGATCGGCGGCCTGGAGGATGCCGACGCCGGCTCCATCATGGTGGACGGCTGCGACCTCACGGTGCTCAAGCCCGCCGACCTGGGCGAGTATCGCCGCCGCGAGCTGGGCTTTGTCTTCCAGTTCTACAACCTGGTGCCTGATCTCACCATCAAGGAAAACATCGAGGTCACGGCGCACCTGTCCAAAAACCCGCTCAGCGTCGACGACCTGCTGCGCTCGCTGGGCCTCTACGAGCACCGCAACAAGTTCCCGCGCCAGGTCTCGGGTGGCCAGCAGCAGCGCTGCGCCATCGGCCGCGCACTCGTCAAAAACCCGGGCCTGCTGCTGTGCGACGAGCCCACGGGCGCGCTTGACTATAAGACGTCCAAGGAAATCTTGCAGCTCATGGAAGATGTCAATCACGAGTACGGCTGCACCATCATCATTGTCACCCACAATGCCGCCATCGCGCGCATGGCCGATCGCGTGCTGCGCCTGCGCGACGGGCACATCGTCGAGGATGAGCTCAACGAGTCGCCCGTCGCGGCCGCCGAGCTCGATTGGTAGGCGGCGCCATGACACCTCTCGCAAAACGTCTCCCGCGCGAGCTGCGCCGCAATATCGGCAAGTACCTGGGCATCTTTTTGCTTATGTGCGGAAGTATCGCTCTCACCTCGGGCTTTTTGCTCGCGGCGCATTCCATCGGCTGCCTCATCGATGACATGCGCGATGCGTACACGATTGAGGACGGCCGCGTGACCACCTCCTTCGAGGCTACCGATGATCAACTCAAGGCCGCCGAGGACGCGGCCGACGACGTCGGCGGCGTCACGCTCTACAAGAATTTCTCCATCGACGCCATCATCAAAAAGGCGACCGGCGACGACGGCACCAAGCGCACGCTGCGCACCTACACGCACCGCACCAAGGTCGATATCGCGTCCTACTGTGAGGGCAAGGAACCCAAGGTGGATGACGAGGTGGCCATCGACCGTGTCTTTGCCACCAATAACGACCTCGCCGTGGGCGATAAGGTCGAGCTTGAGGACCGCACCTACACCATCTGCGGCATCATGACCCAGCCCGATAGCCAGGCGCTGTTCCTCAACAATTCGGACTTTACGGTGAACACCATCACCTATGGCGTGGCCGAGGTCACCGACGCCGGCTTTGCCGCGCTCGAGGATGCCGGTGGCGCACCCGCCTACACCTACTCCTTCACCTTTACCGATCGCGACCTCCCCACCGCGGACCGCATTGACGCCGAGCAAGATATGGTCGAGGCGCTGACCGACGCCGATACGCGCGTGGACGATCTGATCGACGCCGATTCCAACCAGGGCATTGGCTATGCGCGCGACGACGTGGACGGCGACTCCATGATGTGGATGACGCTGCTCGACATCATCATCGTGATCATGGCGTTTGTCTTTGTGGTCCTTACCGACGCCACCATCGAGGAGGAGAGCGCCATCATCGGCACGCTGCTCGCCAGCGGCTATCGTCGACGCGAGATCGTGCTGCACTACCTTGCGCTTCCCGCCATCGTGGGCGTGGTCGCGACGCTTTTGGGCACTGCGCTCGGCGTTGTGTTCTTTACTGAGCCCATGCGCAGCCTCTATTACGGTTCGTACAGCCTGCCGCCCTTCCAGGTGTACTGGAGCTGGGAGATCTTTGTGAAGTGCGCCGTGGTTCCCGCCGCCGCGCTCATCCTCATCACGCTGGTGGGTCTGCTTCGCAAGATGGGCAAGACGCCGTTGCAATTCCTTCGTCACGAGGCGAGCGGCAAATCGGGCACCAAGCGCGGTCTGCAGCTGCCGGAGCGCATGGGCTTTGTCTCGCGCTTCCGCCTTCGTATCTTCCTGCGCAACCTAGGCAACTTCGCCACGCTCTTCGTGGGCATTGCGTTTGCCTCGCTGCTGCTGCTCTTTGGCCTGGCGATCCTGCCCACGATGACGCACTATGCGGACAACCTCGAAACGAGCCTGGTCGCTGAGCACCAGTACACGCTCAAGGCGCCGCTGGAGCTCGAGGGCACCGCCGAGGAGCGCGAGCAGTGGTCGGCACTCGAGCGCTTGCAGTCGGTTGACGGCGCGCTGCTAACCGCTGCCCAGGATGCCGATGACGAGCTCGACGACGCGGCCGATGCTGCGCAGGCGGCAGCCGATGCCGCGACCGCATCTCCGTCTGCCGAGAGCCTGACCGCAGCGCAGGATGCGCTTGCCAAGGTCCAGGACAAGAAGGGTGAGCTCTACGCGCGCCTCGATGACCTTGCCGATGCCCTCGGCTGTGACCGCGACGAGGCTATCGACCTGATCGACAAGGCCTCTAGGATCGACACCGACAACGACGACATTCACCCGGTTAACACGACCGATAACGGTGCAGACAAGATTGCGCAGACCGAGAAATATGCCGTTTACCAGCTGCAATACGACCGCGGCGATGGTAATGGCGAGGAGACGATTTCCGTCTACGGCATCTCGCCCGATTCGCGCTATTGGAAAGACCTCAACGTTGGCGATGGGCGCGTCGTCTTTGGCGGCGGCCTGCTCGACAAGTTTGGCTGGAGCGAGGGCCAGAAGGTCACGCTCATCGACAAGTACGAGGGGGAGCATTATTCCCTTGAGTACGCGGGCAAGGACTGTGCCTGGGGCTCCAAGTCGGACATGAATATCTATATGAGTATCGACGACTTTAACGAGCTGTTCGGCAACGACGCCGCCTACTTTAACGGCTATGTGAGCGACGAGAAGCTCGACCTCGATGCTCGTTACTTTGCCGGCGACACCACGCCCGACGACATGCGGGCCGTGGGCGACCAGTTCATCGGCATGATGAGCAAAATGATCGGAATGATGATCGGGCTCGCGGTGTTCATCTTCCTGCTGTTTATGTACCTGCTGACCAAGGCGGTGATCGACCACAGCGCCCGTTCGATCAGCTACATGAAAGTCTTTGGCTATCGCGATAGCGAGATCTCGCATCTGTACATCCGCTCGATCACGCTGTGCGTGGCGGCGTCGCTCGTGCTGAGCCTGCCGGTCATTATTGGCTCGCTCACGGCCATCTTCCGCTCGATGCTGCTCGCCTACAACGGCAATATCGAGATCTACGTGCCCGCTTGGTCCATGGCGGCGTGCGTGGGCATTGGCTTTGTGACCTACCTGGTCGTGGCGTTGCTGCACATGCGTTCCATCAAACGTGTGGGCCTGGCCGAAGCTCTCAAGGTGCAGGAGTAGTCATCGGGGACAGTCTTTGCCGATTCGCCGGTTCGCCGGCCGTGCTGGCAAGGACTGTCCCCAACTGCCGGCAGGAAAGGAACGTCCCTAGCTGCCAGGTGGCGAGGCACTCATTTAAGTCCGTCCCCAATGAGTGGTTTCAGTCATTTAAGTCTGTCCCCAATGACTAATTAAGAACGTCCCCAATGACTAGGTACCGTACTTGACTTTAACTCTGCTTTAACTGGTACCATCCTCTATGTCTGTAACGCCATATAGACCGAGGGGATATATCTATGACCGTAACTGCACCCGCAGCACCCGCTAAGGTGTACTTCACCAACCTGCGCACGCATGCTCGCGAGAGCCAGCTCGACAAGCTCAAGCGCCTCATTCGTCACGCCGGTATTGAGCAGATCGACTTCGAGAACAAGTTCGTCGCCATCAAGATTCACTTTGGCGAGCTGGGCAACCTGAGCTTTTTGCGCCCCAACTACGCCCGCGCCGTCGCGGACGTGGTGAAGGAGCTGGGCGGCAAGCCCTTCCTCACCGACTGCAATACGCTCTACGTCGGTAGCCGCAAAAACGCGCTCGAGCACATCGATACCGCCTATCAGAACGGCTTTACCCCGTATGCCACGGGCTGCCAGGTCATCATCGCCGATGGCCTCAAGGGCACCGACGAGGCGCTCGTCCCGGTCGAGGGCGGCGAGTACGTGCACGAGGCCAAGATCGGTCAGGCGCTCATGGATGCCGATATCGTGATCAGCCTCACCCACTTTAAGGGTCATGAGCAGGCCGGTTTTGGCGGCGCCATGAAGAACCTGGGCATGGGAGGCGGCAGCCGTGCCGGCAAGATGGAGCAGCATGCCGCCGGCAAGCCGAACGTCGCGGCCGAGCACTGCGTTGGCTGCCGCGCCTGCGAAAAGATCTGCGCGCACAACGCTGTCTCGTTCGACGACACCCGCGAGCGCGAGCTTGCCAACGGCAACACCCGCACGGTTCACGTCGCTGCCATCGACCACGATCGCTGCGTGGGCTGCGGACGCTGCATTGCGGCATGCAACCAGGACTGCATCAAGCCCGGCTATGACGCCGCGGCCGACGTGCTCAACTGCAAGATCGCCGAGTATACAAAGGCCGTTGTCGACGGCCGCCCGAGCTTCCACATCTCGCTTGCCATGGACATCAGCCCCAATTGCGATTGCCATCCCGAAAACGACACGCCTATCGTCAACGATATCGGCATGTTTGCGAGCTTCGACCCGGTCGCCATCGACCAGGCCTGCGCCGATGCCGTCATGGCATCCGAGCCGCTGCCCAACACCGAGCTCACCGATAGCGCGGCCAAGATGGAGCATAACCACGAGCATCTGGAGGGCGAGCAGGCGCGTGACCCCTTCTGCATCACGCATCCCGACACCGACTGGCGCGCGTGCATCGCGCACGCCGAGAAGATCGGTCTGGGCACGAGCAAGTACGAGCTTATCGAGGTCAAGTAACACCTGTCTATTGGACACATCAAGCGCTTTTGTAGCGCAACGTTAGCAAAAGCCGCCCGTGAGCACAGTGCCCACGGGCGGCTTTTTGGAAGTGCTAGGGGGTCAGATAGACCAGTAAACCGTACTATTTCCTAAAAATACTCGTCGAGGAAGTTGTCGACTGTGTTCCAGTAGAGCTCGGGGTCAACTTGCGCACTCTTGGCGTGGGTGGCGCCATGGATAGTGAGCTTTTGCTTGACCTTGCTGGCGCACGTGTCGTAGTTTTGGTCGAGCATGCTGTACGGTACAAAGGTGTCCTGGTCGCCGTGGATAAACAGCATGGGAACTGTCGCGTGTTCGAGTTGCTCCACACTGCTCGCCTTATGAAAGTCGTAGCCTGCGCGCACGTTGCACACTAAGTTTGCTACATCGAGCAAGGGAAAGCTGGGCAGGCCGAACACGTCCTTGAGCTGCAGAGAAAACTCGTCCCAAACACTCGTATAACCGCAGTCCTCGATAATGCATTTCACGTTTGCGGGCAGAGATTCCCCCGCGACGTTCATGGCGGTTGCCGCACCCATCGACTCGCCAAAGACCAGGATGCGCGCCTCGGGGTCAGCCTGAACGATTCGCTCGATCCATGCGACGATGTCGAGGCGCTCGGGCCAGCCCATGCCGATATAGTCGCCGCCGGAGCGCTCGTGGGCGCGGGCGGCGGGTGCGAGTACGTTCATGCCGCGGTCGTGGAATCGCTTGACGTATCGGGCCATACCGATGGGCTCGTTGGTATATCCATGCAGGCAGACTGCGTAGTCGTGCGTGCTCTCCGACGCAGCAAAATACCAGGCGGCGAGCTCAGTCCCGTCGTCCGCGGTGAGGCTGCTGCTCTCGCGGTTCTCTTTAAACCACGCCCGCGCCTCGCCCTCCTCGGCGTCCATCTGCTCGCCCTTTTCGGCGTCCTTGCTGTCCTGCATCATCTTCATGGTGTAGGGCGCTTGGGGATTCAGGGCAAAGTCGAACAAGAAGTTGCCGGCAAACCCCAACAGCGCGACAACGAGCACCAGCGCAACGACGCCGGCTATCTTGAGCTTTCGATGGGAACGTGCGTTTTGAGACATAAGAAGCTTTCCTATAAGATGTTAATACATCAACATTTAATGCAAGCGCATTATGGACGTTCGCCGTTGATGCGTCAACAGGCAAAGAATGGGTAAACAAAGGGTCACGTATGGTGCAAATTTCGCACGTACCTAGACGCTTTGATATAGTGTTGAGAACTCTTTACGTTGGAGGATGTAACCGGCATGTCCGATTCGAGCGACAGTTCTAAGCCGCGACCCAAGACCGCGGCCGTTCCACACTACACGGTGGGCGAGGAGATCATGAACTCCGTCACCCATGGTGTCGGCTGCCTGCTGGGTATCGCGGGCCTGGTGCTCCTGATCGTATTCGCCGCCCTGCGCGGCGGAGGCCCGGCCCACATGGCCGCGGCGATTGTCTATGGTGTCAGCATTATTCTCGAATACCTAGCCTCCACGCTCTACCACGCGATTCAGCCCGCGCGCGCCAAGCGCGTGTTTCGCATCATCGACCACAGCTGCATCTACCTGCTCATAGCCGGCAGCTATACGCCGTTTTGCCTCATCACGCTCGCAAACGACGGCGGCGCTGTGCTGTTCTTTGCCGTATGGGCCATCGCCATCATCGGCATCGCCCTCGAGTGCTTCCTACGCGAGCGCCAGCCGCATTGGGTAAGCGGCCTGGTCTACCTGCTGATGGGCTGGCTCGTTGTCTTTAAGCTGCCCGAACTTGTTGCGCTGCTCAACCCCGTGGCACTTGCCCTGCTCGCCGTCGGCGGCGTGTGCTACACCGCGGGCGTGCCGTTCTATATCGCCAAAAACGTGCGCTATCTGCACAGCGTGTTTCACCTGTGGGTGCTCGCCGGCAGCATCTTCCAGTTCATGGCGGTGATCCTCTTCGTAATCTAGCGACCACGCCTTCGCGCCCGCGTTCTCGTTTGGGCGCCGGTGCAATTGCCGTATCCGCCATCAACGTTTTAACCTGACGTCCCGAATCTTGGAGGTTCGAGAAACTCCCGATGGACATAACCATCTCCCTTATCACCACCCTCGTTTTGACCCTCATCAACGGCTACTTCTCTATGTCCGAGATGGCGCTCACCACGGCCAAGCGCGCCGTGTTGGAGCACGAGGCCGAGGAAGGCGACAAGCGCGCCGAGCGTGCCATTAAGCTGGCTGCCGACTCCGACCAGCTGCTCGCCACCATCCAGGTTGCCATTACGCTCGTGGGCTTCGCCTCGTCCGCCGTCGCCTCGACGAGTCTGTCCGACCCGCTCGCCACGTGGCTCATGAGCTTTGGCATCGCGCCGCTCTCCGCCATCGCGCGCGGCCTGGCTGCGGGCCAGGCCA
>CABUBS010000092.1 GCA_902489855.1 uncultured Collinsella sp. | reverse complement strand
TGCGGCCTTTGAGCCGCCTCCCCTGGGACCTGATTGACAGCCCCTTCCAAACCCTGTGGGCAAAAAATAGCAAATATGAGTACTGTCACCTTTTTAGTAACAGCCAAAACCGCCTCAAACGACCTCTTTGCGGCCTCTATACGCCTTCAAATTAATAAAACGCCCGTTAGCAGGCTTCCGTCTGCCAACGTTAATGAACATATTAATCACTTTGTCTATTATCTCGCTAGACGGATATGTTACTAGGTTAGCAACAGTACTCATATTTGGCATTTTTTGCCCACTGGGTACTCCCCGGGGAATCGGCGGCAGGCTTAGGGTCCCTCACGGCGTCATCCCATCCTGGTGAGCGCCAACGTTTACCCATATAAAACCTGCCAAAATAAACCTGTCCCTTTTGGCAGGTTTCGGGGTGGCAAGGGCTTGCACTTTAGCGTGCGACAGCGGATAATGCCGAACACTCGACAATACGCTTATTGCTCTTTCTATAGATTGAGGAGGCCCCTATGGCCATGGAATTCAAACGCAGGCTGCCGATCCCCATGGAGATCCGCGAGGAAATGCCGCTTTCTGCCGAGCTTACCGCCAAAAAGCAGGCATTTGACGCCGAGGTCGCCAAAGTCTTTACCGGCGAGGACGCACGCAAGGTGCTCATCATCGGCCCGTGCTCTGCCGACCGCGAGGATTCGGTCCTCGAGTACATGAACCGACTGGCCAAGACCGCCGAGGAGGTCAAGGACAAGCTCATCATCATTCCGCGCGTCTACACCAATAAGCCGCGCACCAAGGGCACCGGCTACAAGGGCCTGCTGCACAACCCCAACCCCGAGGCTCCCGACGACCTGCTCGAGGGCGTCAAGGCCATCCGCCATATGCACCTGCGCGTTATTAAGGAAACAGGCTTCTTCACCGCCGACGAGATGCTCTATCCGTCCAACTACCAGTACCTCGTTGACCTGCTGAGCTATGTGGCCGTGGGCGCACGCTCGGTCGAAAACCAGGAGCATCGCCTGGTGTCGAGCGGTATTTCGGTGCCCGTGGGCATGAAGAACCCCACCGCCGGTTCCACCACCGTTATGCTCAACTCCATTTACGCCGCGCAGGCGCACCAGAGCTTCATCTTCCGCAACTGGGAGGTCGAGTGCGACGGCAATCCGCTCGCGCACGCCGTTATGCGTGGCTACATCGGTCTCGACGGTCGCACCTACCCCAACTACCACTACGAGCACCTGGAGCGCCTGGCCGAACGCTACACCGAGCACGCCGGCTATGCCAATCCGGCAGCGGTCATCGACTGCAACCACGACAACTCGGGTAAGCGCCCGCTTGAGCAGTATCGCATTTGCAAGGAGGTGCTCGACAGCTGCCGCCGCAACGAGTCCATCTCCAAGCTGGTCAAGGGCTTTATGATCGAGTCCTACCTGGAGGACGGCAACCAGCCGGTCGACGGCGGCGTCTTTGGCAAGTCGATCACCGATCCGTGCCTGGGCTGGGAAAAGACCGACTACCTCATCCACGAGATCGCGGAACGTATTTAGTTACGCGGTTTTACCAAACCGCGTAACGACTCGACGCTGCAAGCCCGCCAGAGCGGCAATCTGCCTTTCAGCTTCGGCGGCATGACCAGAAGGTCAATGCCGCCTCGCTTCAAGGCACCTTGCTCGCTCTGGCGGGCTTTCGCTGACTTTTGCTCTACCTGCGGTGTTGGCGGGGTAGCTAATTTAGGATGGGGCTCTTTTAGCTGCCCGCAAAGTAGTCATTGGGGACGTTCTTGTTTGACTAGTCGTTTAAGAACGTCCCCAACGACTACCCGGGGGAGTTGCCTTCCCTCGCGGCGGTTTTCTAGCAGAAAAACCAAGTGAGTAGGCTTTTTTCAGGAAGCCAAGCACGCCCCAAAACATCACTGCCCTGACCTGCGGTTTTATTGAGCATTTGTCACGATGTGCTCGGCAAGTTCAAAAAAGTCTACTCACTTGCATCCGAGACACCCCCCAGATAGGCAAAAACCGCCGCGAAAGGGCCCCTGGTCCCTTCGCGGCGGTCATACGCCTCTGATTTTGCGACGGTTTTGTCCGCTTGTTACTCGCTGTAGCGGGTGGCGATGGCAGCTTGCACCATGCCGGCGCTCATGAGGTAGGTCACCAGGAAGTAGCCACCGTATGCTGCCAGGAAGATTGCACAGGTGAGGCCCACGGTGCCGCCGATGCTCATATCTCCGAATATGCTCACCAGCTCGATAATCACCTTGAGCGCCACAAAGGAGTGCGCCAGGCCCACTGCCAGCGGGAACAGGAAGAATACCGCTTGCTGCGCCATCACCGAATGGCGAATCTGGCGGTCGTCACAGCCGATCTGCGCCAGCACACGATAGCTGCGGCTGCCGTCGGCCACGTTGGAGAGTTGCTGGATCGACAGAATCGCCGCGCATGCAACGAGCAATACAAAGCCGATGTAGATGGCTAGGTAGCTAATTAGACCGTTCATTTGCGCTGCTTGCGTGTACATCTCGGAGCGTGTGATGAAGGTTCCCCACGACCCCGGCTCCTTGCCGTCAACGAGCAGATTGTCGAGCACAGTGTATTTAATGCTCTCGTCTGCCTCGGTCGTATCCATCCCCTGTTTGTAGTTAACGAGCAGGCTACTGGAATACGGCTGCAGATTAAGTTGGGACAACAGCTCGTCGGCAACGACGACGGTACCCGGATTACTGCCCATCGCCGAGTTGGCGATGGCCGCCGTATCTTCGTCCGACTTATCGGTTGCGGGCTTGAGCGTATGCCCGCCCAAGGTAAGGGCATGGCCGCCAGCCATATACTTGGTGTACAGGTCGACCAGCTCGCCGCCCATATCACACGTGAGCAGATACTGGTCGTGACCGATGTGCACCGGCTCCTCGCCCATCATCTGACGCAGTTTGTTGTACTGGCTCGCCGGCGTCACAAACAGACCCATCGTATCGGCATTGCTACCCCCGAATGCCTTGGGAAGCTTTTCGCCCATGGTCTTGCACATTTCACTTGGAGTCACCGAAGGATCCGAGCCGCCAAGCGGGTAACTCAGATACGAATCGATCTGCACATGCTCACCGGCAACATCGGCGATATTGACCTTCTTGCCGTTCTCTTCGTTGCTGTCCGCCGACTTGCCCTCGCCGTGCCATGCGGGGTACAAATCGACCGTTGTATCGGCCAGCACCATGCGATCGGCTTCATCAGACGGATTGATGTACTCTTTGTAGTAGTCGAACGTATCGGGCGTGTAATAGACATACGTCTGAGACACGTCTACAGGGTTATAGCGCTCCAGGTTTTCGTTCATCACGTTGGCAATCGACATACCGCACGTCACCGAGGTGATGGCCAAAAACAGGAGCATCGCGATGACGCCCATCGAAAAGCACACCGTGTTGACCTTGGCCGCAAGCTGGCGCACGGTAAACATGTTGAGGCCGCGCCAATACACGCCGCGCAGGCTCTGCAGCAGCTTGATGAGCATGCCCGAGAGTCCCCAGAACAGGGCAAAGGTGCCCACGGTAACCATAGCGGTCGTAATACCAAACTGGTTCATGGCCTCTTGCAGCTTGCTGTCCGTCGCGGTTAGCGGGAACCCATCACGTAGCAGACGGTAATAGGCCACGCCCACCAGCACCGCGCCCACGACAAAGATGGCAATCGCGATCCAGGGGTTGCGTGTCTTGATGCTCTCGTTGCGACGCTCGGCACCCATAAGCTCGATGAGTTTGGTACGACGCACGGCGCGGAGGTTCAGCAGTAGCGTGAGCACAAACATTACGAGCATGCAGGCAAGGGTCAGATTGAACGCATGCACCGAGAAAAAGAAGTGGAAATTGGCAATCTGTGTCTTAAAGAGCGAGGCCGTAAAGAACGTCATGAGCTGGGAGAGTCCCATACCCAGCACAATGCCGGCGACAAAGGCCACGACCGATACTATCACGGTCTCGAGCGCCATGATCGTAGCGACGCGCCCGCGCCCCATGCCGAGCACCTGGTACAGGCCAAACTCCTTCTTGCGGCGTTTCATGATGAAGTTATTGGCGTACACCATCAAAAAGGCCATGACACCGGCCAAAAAGTACGTCAGGTCGCCGAGTATGCTGCCCATAACCTGCGCCAAGCCCTCTTCATCGATTCCGGCGATGTCGACCTGCATCGAGATGGTGTTAAAGGCATAGAAGACCGTGACGCCCAGGGTGAGCGTCAAAAGGTAGACGAGGTAGTCGCGGCCGGCACGGCGGACGTTGCCCCAAGCGAGTTTACAGAGCATCGGAGCCCTCACCGCCCATCATGGCAACGACCTCCATAATGCGGTCGAAGAACTCGCGACGGTCGGTGTCGCCGCGGCGCAGCTCGGTGAAGATCTTGCCGTCGCGGATAAACAGCACGCGGCTCGTGTAGCTGGCGGCAAAGCTGTCATGCGTGACCATGAGCACGGTGGCGCGCAGGCGGCGATTGAGGGCCTCCAGGCTCTCGAGCAGCAGGCGGGCGCTCTTGGAATCGAGGGCGCCGGTGGGCTCGTCGGCCATGATCATGGTGGGGTCGGTGACGAGCGCGCGAGCCGCGGCAACGCGCTGCTGCTGACCGCCGGACATCTGGTAGGGATACTTGTCGAGCACCTGACTGATGGACAGGCGCGCTGCCACATCCTGCACGCGGGTCGAGATCTCTGCCGAGTTTGTGCGGGCAATGGTGAGCGGCAGGGCGATATTCTCGCGTGCCGTGAGCGTATCGAGCAGGTTGGAGTCCTGGAAGATAAAGCCGAGCTCCTCGCGGCGGAACTGCGAAAGCTTGGCCTGCTTCATGCGCGTCACGTCCTGCCCGTTGATGCGGATCGTGCCACTTGTGGCGCTATCGATGGTCGAGACGCAGTTGAGCAACGTCGACTTGCCCGAGCCCGAGGCGCCCATGATGCCCACGAATTCACCGCGGTTGACGGTAAAGCTGACGTCGTTGAGCGCGCGGGTCACGTTGCCCAGCGCTCCATATACTTTTTCGAGATGCGCGACCTCCAGTACCGGGGTCGCCATGTGCGTGGTTTGCATACCGAGTCCTTTCTTGCGATTAGTCTACGGCATCTATAGTCGCAAGAAGACGAGTCAGCTACCATCGATATGGCTTACGCTTGCCTTACCGTTGTGTAAGGTACGGGTAGCTAGCCTGCCACGTGTTGATATCGAGAGAGGACTCCTGTTGAAGACTGTTCATGTTGCCGCTGGGATCATTCGCAAGGAAGGATCCGACGAGCTACTGGCCGTGCAGCGCGGCTATGGCGACATGCAGGGACTTTGGGAGTTCCCCGGTGGCAAGCTCATGCGCGGCGAGACGCCCGAAGACGCTGTACGCCGCGAACTCATGGAAGAGCTGCAGGTAAAAGTCACCAACCTGCGCGATTTCTATACCGTTGAGTATGACTACCCCGATTTTCATCTCTCCATGGAGTGCTACTACTGCTCGCTCGCCGATGAATCCGATGAGCCTCAGAAGCACGACCGCCAGCTCGATATCCGCTGGATTCCACGCACCTCGCTTGCCACGGTGGAATGGATGCCCGCCGACAAGGGGCTCATTGATGCCCTGATTGAGCTGAAGGAAGACCGGCTTGAGGCCAACAGCACTGCCAACGACGCCGAGGCCACCGCGACCGACAAGCCCGCCACCAAGCCCAAGCGCGCACCTAAGCGCCGCAGCAAAAAGCGTCCCAAGCCCGGTCTGCTCGACGGCATCGACACCTCGGACCTCTCCGCTGACGAGCGCGAACTGGTCCGCCGTCGCGCCGCCATCAAAAAGTCCATGAAAGGCAACAAACGCGCCAACACCAAGCCCGAGCTGCTCGTACGACAGCGCCTGCGCGAAGCGGGCCTTACGGGTTATCGCTTGGAATGGAAGGTTCCCGGCAAGCCCGACATCGCCTTCCCCGGCCGCAAGATCGCCATCTTCGTCAACGGTTGCTTTTGGCACCGCTGTCCCAAATGCAACCCTAGCCAGCCCAAGCGCAACGTTGAGTTTTGGGAAGCAAAGTTTCGCCGCAACGTCGAGCGCGACCGCGCTGCCGTGACAGCACTCACTCAAATGGGCTGGACACCCATAACCATCTGGGAATGCGAGCTCAAAAAAGACCGCATCGACGCCACGATGGAAAAGGTCATCGAGCAGGTGCGCGCCGCAGAGCCGCAGCGCTAGGAACGAGCCATCCACACGCCCCACACAGGCGAGCCACATCCGCGCCATAAACCTTAGAAAGCCCTTAAGCTCAAAACCTTTCAGGAGTGTTACTCGATAGCTTTTAACTGCGGTTTCATCGCAACGTCAAACCTCATTAAGCCTTTCTTTAGCGCTTCCTTATCTGCGCTCGCGGCATAATACTGCCAACGCACGGGACCTAGCAGCACACCCCGTGCGCAACCTTTTGGTGGACATCGAGGAGGCCGCATAAGCATGCATTCTTCCAATGCCGTAGCACGGCAGCCATCCCCAAAACATGCAGACCTTTTCTCCTTCCCCCCGACACAGAGAGACGGCCTCCTCGACTCCCCCACCACAAAAACCAACCGGTCAACCAATCAGAGCCTCAACTTGCGAGCATCATTCGAAAAGCTCCAAGCATCTCTAGACAAGGCGTTCCCCGAACAGGCAAGAGCAATCTAAGCCCATCGCGCTTTATACTGATGCCATGCGAAACATGGATCACATAGAATTGCACCGCGGAGGACGCGAGGAAGCCTTTCCCGAGACCGCCGAAGACTGGCCCTATATTGCCGAACGCGCAGAATTCGCTCGCTATCCGGGCAATTCCGTCCCCTTGCATTGGCATTCCGAAGTCGAGCTTTTCTACATGGAGCAGGGAACAATTGACTATCGCACGCGTGCGGCTCATGAGCACATGCGCTTTGAGGAAGGGTCCGTCGGCTTTATCAACGGCGGCGTTTTGCACAGCACCCTGCAATCACCCAATTCGGCGCCAGCCATTCAAATGCTGCATATCTTTCAGCCGTCGATGCTCGGCGATCCCGCGGGACGCCTTCAAAAGCGCTACATCAATCCTTTACTGCAATGTCGAGGCGTCGATGTGCTCAAATGGTCGCCCACCAACCCCGACGATATGCCCTTTATCGATTTACTGAAGAGCTCCTTTAGCCACGACCTTCAACAGCCGCAGAACGAGATGGCGCTTCGAAATAGCCTGTCCGAACTCTGGATTCAGATCTATGCCAAAGCTGAACCGCTCTTTTCCTCCGACGACGCCTCTTGGATGACCAGCCGCGACGTACAGTTCAAGGCAATCCTGGACTTTATCCGCGCAAACTATGCAGCCGCTATAGATGTGCCCCAGATGGCATCTGCAGCCGGCGTAAGCGAAAGAGAGTGTTACCGCATTATCGAAGCTTGCGCAGGAACGACCCCGGCGGCATATCTACGCGCATACCGCATCAACCGTGCTTGCGAACTTTTGGCGCACACCACGCGAACGGTGCAGGCAATCGCTCGGCAATGCGGATTTGCGACAGCAAGCCATCTAGGGCAGGTATTTAAAGAACAAATGGGATGCACTCCTTCGAGCTATCGAGCAGTGAGGCAGAATTTCGATAGTACCAGGCAGAAATCCCGCTAGCCCTTCTTCTGTCACTGCATCAAACTTGCAGGCAAACAACAGATAGGAGCAACCATATGAAGCACTTTGACCATATCGTGTTTGATGTTGATGGAACATTGGCAGATACAGAAGAAAGCGTTCTGTCATCGCTTGCCCAGATTGTCCAAGAAAAGACCGGCAAAACGCTCCCACGAAACGAGCTTGAATTTGCCCTCGGCATACCCGGCAAGAATGCCCTTGAGAAACTTGGAATCTACTCGCAAGCAACGTTGGATCGCTGGTGCCAAGTTGCCGCCAGCTTTAAAAGCACCATCAGCGTGTTTCCAGGTTTGCTTGAAGTCATCGCAAAACTCGCCGATAGCGGTTGCAATCTTGGCATTGTCTCCTCACGTGCGCGCGACGAATACGCAGAAGAAATAGCACCTCTTGGCTTCGATACGTATTTTGAGCACATCATCCTTGTCGAAGACACAACCGAACACAAACCCGCACCCGCACCCATGCTCGAATATCTCCGACGTACGGGCGCAAACCCCAACAGCGTCATCTACGTTGGCGACACCGTCTACGACGAACAATGCGCAACTTCAGCAGGGGTCAGTTTTGCCCGAGCAGCATGGGGATCACACCAAGACATCCCAAACGCCACCTACAACCTCAAAACCCCCAACGACCTGCTAACCCTAACAACCAAGTAACCCACGCGCCCCATCCTATCAGCCCC
>CABUBS010000091.1 GCA_902489855.1 uncultured Collinsella sp. | reverse complement strand
CCAGGAGGGCTACCTCGAGGACGGCAAGGCGCTCTACGAGACCGGCAAGAAGATGACCGCGCTTGCCGACAAGGTCGCCGACGAGGGCTACGACGCTGTGTTCCTGATGGGTGTCGGTGGCACCTGGGACGAGCTCATGCAGCTCGAGTACCTCATGAACAAGTTCGGCGACCGCGACCTCGAGGTCTACCTGATCCATGCCGCCGAGTGGAACGTCATGGGCCACAAGCGCATGACCGAGAAGTCCGTCGTGCTCACCGCCTCCGAGTCCGGCACCACCCCCGAGGTCCTCGAGGCCGTCAAGAAGATGAAGGAAAAGGGCATTCGTGTCTACGCCATGACCAAGCCCGAGGGTCTCATCGGCCAGGCTGTCGGCGCCGAGAATTGCGTCAAGATGGCTTCCGATCATGGTAACGGCGGCTGCGAGATGGGCTACTACCTCGCCGACTGCTTCGGCCTGCGCCTGCTCAACCGCCGCGGCTGCTTCCCCAAGTTCGATCTGTTCATTGAGCAGACCAAGGACATCTGGAAGGACATGCTCGATATCCGCAAGCGCTTCGAGCCGCGCGCCGAGGAGCTCGCCAAGAAGTACGCCCTGGCCCCCTACACCATGTTCATCGGCTCCGGCGCCCTGTGGGGCGAGACCATCCTGTTCTCGATGTGCATCCTCGAGGAGATGCAGTGGAAGCGCACCCGCTACATCACCTCGGCCGACTTCTTCCACGGCACCCTCGAGCTCGTGGAGCCCGGCGTCCCCGTGTTCCTGTTCATGGGCGAGGACGAGAACCGCAAGCTCGACGAGCGCGTTCGCGCCTTCCTCAACCGCGGCGTGACCGGCGACACCGACATCAACATCATCGACACCGCCGAGTTCGCGATCCCCGGCCTTGACGACGAGTTCCGCGTCATCGTGTCTCCGTGGATCCTCTCCTCGCTGATCACCGATCGCCTTGCCGCTTACTACGAGACGGTCACCAAGCACAACCTCAACTACCGTCGTTACTATCACCAGTTCGACTACTAATCGGTGACAAATAAGCTACTGATCAAGAAGCACCCTGCCCGGGCGCATGCGTCCGGGCATTTTTATGCCGAAATTCGCAAGAAAGGGGAATCGAATGAGGCAGTTTATCGTGGCGTCCCATGCTCATTTTGCGTCCGGAATCGTCGAGAGCATCGGCCTGCTTTCCGGCGAGCGCGAAAACGTCCATGCGCTCTCTATGTATGTCGACGGAAACGAGGACCTGACCAAGGAGGCCGCAGCGATTCTGAACGGCTTTGCGGCGGACGATGAGGTCGTCGTTTGCACCGACCTCTTTGGCGGCAGTGTCAACAACGAGTTCACCAAGATCGTCCAGACGCGTCCTAACACGCACCTCGTGACCAATATGAACCTGCCGCTCCTTATTCAGCTGCTGTTCGTGCCCGAATCCACCCCGATCGATGAGGCCATTCGCCAGATCGTCGAGGCGGACGACACCAAGGTCAAGTACGTCAACGACCTGCTGGGGCAGGCCGAACTCGATGAGTTTTAACCACTAGGGAGCACATCATGATTCAGATGATTCGCGTGGACTATCGACTGCTTCACGGCCAAGTTGCCGTTAGCTGGACCTCGGCTCTGGGTGCCGACTGCATCCTGTTGGTGAGCGACACGGTCCTCAATGACAAGCTTCGCCTGCAAGCTCTATCCCTCGCAAAGCCGGAGGGCTGCTAGGTCGTCGTCAAAAACACCGAGGATGCCGTCAAGGCGCTCCAGAGCGGTGTGACTGATAAGTACAAGCTCTTCGTGGTTTGCGAGACGATCCAACAGGCCGGTGCCGTCGCCAAGGCGATGGGCATCAAGAAGATCAATCTCGGCAACGTTGCCTTTAGCGAGAATGCCCGCCAGGTCTCGACCAGCGTATTCCTCACGCCCGAAAACGAGGCATACGTCAAAGAACTGCTCGGCGAGGGCTATGAACTGTTCATTCAGATGATTCCGGCAGATGCGAAGACTGACGCCGCGAAGGTCATCGGTTAGGGGTTGTCATGGTTATCAAGACAATCCTGATTTTCCTGATCGCCCTTTTGGGCTATTCCGAGTGGCTGACGGGCACGAGCTACCTCCAGCGCCCGATCGTGCTCGGGCCTCTGGTTGGCCTTGTCATGGGCGATGTAGTGACCGGCACCATTATGGGCGCCACGATGGAGCTTGCCATGGTCGGTGCCATCTCGGTCGGTGCATATAACCCGCCCGATACGATTTCCGGAACCATCCTGGGTGTGTCGCTTGCCATGCAGGCCGGCGCGGACGCTTCGGCGGCCCTGACCCTGGGCATTCCCATCGCAACGATCGTCCTGGCGCTCGATACCGCCCTGGGCCAGCCGGTGATGCTGCTGCTGGTGCACCGTATCGACAAAAACGTCGAGGACGGAGACACCAAGGCCATCACGCGCAACATGCTCATCGCCGGTTACGCGCAGAGCTGGTGCGGCCTGCTGATTATTCCCCTGGCATTCTTCTTTGGCGCCGATGCTGTTGCCAGCCTGCTCAACATCATCCCCGATTTCGTTCAGACCGGCATGGATGTCGCCGCCGCCTTCTTGCCTGCACTCGGCTTTGCGATGCTGGCCCAGATGATTATGAACAAGACTGTGGCGCCGTTCTTCTTCGCTGGCTTCTTCCTCGTCGCCTACTTTGGCATTAGCACGACGGGCGTGGCGATCTTTGCCGCGATCATTGTCGTTGCGATGACGGTTTTGGGTGACAAGAAAAAGGCGGAGCAGCCTGCAGCGGCAACCGAGGATCCTGCGATTGGGAGTGGGTTCGATGAGTTTTAAGTTTGAGTCTTCTTACGACGGGCTGATTTCCCGCGCAGACCTTAAGAAGCTGTTCTGGCGCTCGATTCCCTATGAGCATTCCTGGAACTACGAGCGTATGGGCCATATCGGCTTTATGTGGGCCCTTATGCCGATCCTTCGCAAGCTGTATCCGCAGGATGCGGACTTTAAGGCCGCCCTCAAGCGCCATATGGAGCTCTATAACGTCACGCCGTACATCTCGACGCTCCCCATGTCCATCGCCGCTGCAATGGAGGAGGTCAACGCTACTGACGATAGCTTTGACACGAGCGCGATCTCTAATGTCAAGCTTGCTTTGATGGGGCCGCTGTCCGGCGTGGGCGATGCCTTCTACTGGGGCACGCTGCGAATTTTGGCAACGGGTGTCGGCACGTCGCTGGCGCTGCAGGGCTCTATTCTTGGCCCGATTTTGTTCCTGCTCGTGTTCAACGTCCCTCACTACATCATCCGTTACCTGCTGACGTTTGTGGGATATCGCTTTGGCTCGGACATGATCAGCAAGGTCCAGGAATCGGGCATTATGGACACGATCGTCAAGATGGCCTCCATTATGGGCGCCATGGTGATCGGTGCTATGACCATGGAGATGGTGACCGTGGACATTCCGCTCATGGTCGGTGCGGGCGATGGTGCTCAGACGCTCGCCGAGCTGCTCAACGGAATCTTCCCGGGCTTTGTCACGATGGGGCTGTTTGGAATCGTCTATCTCATGCTCAAGAAGAAGATGAATCCGCTGCTCATCATGCTCGTGATCCTGCTCGTGAGTATCGCTGGCGCGTTCTTTGGAGTGCTTGGTGTCCAGTAGAGTATCCGTCATAATGAGAACAATGTAAGAGGGGGCGTCGCGCACACTGTGCTGCGGCGCCCTTTTGCCGAAAGGTGGACAAGATGGAGTATCCACAGCTTGCCGTTATGAATATCAGCCATCGGTATTTTGACCTGGAGGAGTTCTTTTCGTCGGCGGCGGCTTCGGGCTACACGTGCTGCGAGCTTTGGACGGGGGCGATGCATTTGTATGTGGATTGCCATGGCTACGATTCACTCGAACAGGCGCGGGAGCTTTCGCAGCGGTATGGGGTTCGGATTGTGGGGCTTTGTCCCGAACAGAACAACCCCAAGCCGTGGAATATCGCGGCGCGCGGGAATGAGGCACGTGCCCGCACACTCGCGTACTTTAAGAACGTTGTAGATATTGCGGCGGAACTTGGAGCCGAGCAGGTCATGGTCTCGAGCGGCTGGGCATTTTTGAACGAGCCGATCGAGGACGCGTGGGGTCGCAGCGCCTCGATGTTGCGTGCGATTGCCGAGCATGCGGGAGAGCGCGGCGTGCGACTGGTGCTCGAGGCCCTACAGCCGGTTGAGTCGATGATTGTGAACTCGGCGGCCGACACGAAGCGCATGATCGAGGCAGTTGACCATCCGGCACTTAAGGCGTGTCTGGATTTGGGCGCTATGGCGGTGGCGGGGGATACCATCGACGATTATTTCGATCTGCTTGGCGATGATGTCGCCCACGTGCATTTTGTCGATGTTGCGGCAGATGGCATGACGCATCTTGCCTGGGGTGACGGCGACCGCGATATGCGCGCCGACCTGGATAGGCTGGTGGCGCGCGGCTATCGCGGAGTTGTTTCGGCCGAGACCTATGACGGGCGCTATTTTGCCGACCCCGCAGCTGCCGATGCGCAGGTAATGGCAGAGTATCGTCGTGCGATTGGCGCCTAGGTGGGGTTGGGTTGCGGCAATCTGCCCTATGTTTCCAAATGAATACGGTGTGAGCGGCCGCGACGGATTTTCCCCGCAAGCACTCTAGTATGCTAAAGTACCCAGAAGACCGGCGGAGCTCTGCCGGTCTTCTGTTCTATACGAAACACAGCATGAGGAGGCTCACCAGATGACGGCCACACCGTGGGGATTCCGGGACATATTGCCCGAGGAGGCTCAGGCGCGCGAGGAGATCGCATGTACGGTGAAGGGCTGCTTCAGGGAGCATCATTACCTTCCGGTCGAGACGCCGCTGCTCGAGGACAAGAGTTCGCTCGAGGAGGGCGGCCGCATCGCGGACACGCCGTTTAAGCTCTTTGACGATGACGGCCGCCTGCTGGTGGTCCGTCCTGACAACACGTTGCCGATCGTGCGCCTGGTTTCGACCCGCATGCGCGCGGCTGACCTGCCCCTGCGCCTTCGCTACGAGGCGCCGGTGGTTCGCGAGTGTCAGCGCAATGCCGGCGGTTCGCGTCAGTTTACGCAGTTGGGCTTTGAGCTCATCGGTGCGGGCGATACCGCGGGCGACGTGGAGATTGTCTCGCTGGTCGCCGAGGCCGTGCGCAAGCTGGCACTGCCCGATGCGCGTATTATCGCAGGTAGCGTGCGTCCGTTTAAGGACTTGCTCGCGGCATGCGAAGATCGCGAGCTGGCTGCCGAGGCGCTGCGTTGCGTGCACGCCAACGACTTTGTGGGCCTCGACGCCCGCGTGGCGGAAAGCAACGAGCCCGAGGCCGTGAAGGCCGCCATTAGCGAGCTGCCGCGCCTGCATGGCGGCGCTGAGGTGCTCGACCGCGTTGACGCACTGTTGGCGGCGGCCGGCATCGTCGCGCCGCTCACGCGCGAACTGCGTGCTCTGGTTGAGGGTCTGTCTCCCGAGGATGCTCAGGTGCTGTCCTTCGACTTCTCCATCATGAATTCTTTCGATTACTACACGGGCCTGGTCTTTAAGGCCTATGCCGGTGGCCTGCCCGATCCGGTGGGCTCGGGCGGTCGCTACGACTCTATCTTTACCGGCGCGTTCGGCGACGGCATCGAGGTGCCGGCGGCGGGCTTCGCCTTTTCGCTCGAGCGTCTGGAGGCCGCGTGCACCTCTGCCGAGGACGCCGCTTCCGATGGCGACCACGCGGTAGGTCGTGGCGCCGAGGGCCCGCTGCACATTGCCGTGCCCAAGGGTTCGCTCAAGGCCGATACCCTCGACGTGCTCGAGGCCGCGGGTCTGGACGTCTCTGAGCTGCGCGATCCCGGCCGTCACCTGATTGTGCGCGGCCGCGATACGCGTGCCGGAGAGGGCGCGGTCGGCGATATTGAGTTTGTCATCGTGCGCCCCAGCGACGCGCCGGCCTTTGTGGGGTGCGGCGGCGCCGACTGCGGCATCTGCGGCTGGGACTCGCTCATCGAGGCCGACCTCAACTTGCTGCAGCTGGTCGATCTGGGCTATGGCCTGTGCACCTTTATTGAGGCGGAGCCCGCATGGCGCGCCGGCCAGGCCGAGCGCAACTATGCCCGCCGCGGGTCGCTTCGTGTGGCCACCAAGTACCCGCGCATCGCGAGCGCCTGGTATGCCGAGCGTGGCGTGAATGCCGACATCGTTTCGCTGCACGGCAATATTGAGCTGGGCCCCATCGTCGGTATGACCGACCGCATCGTGGACATTACCGCCACGGGTGCGACCCTGCGCGACAACGACCTGGTCATCACCGGCCGCATTATGGACTGCACGGCGCGCTTCTTCGTCAACCCGGGTTCCGCACGCCTGGATCCGCGCGTGCGCAACCTGGCCGATCGCCTGGCAGCCGCCGTGAAGGACAAGCATTTTGAGCCCGTCGCGGGCTCGGCACAATAGCGCGAGCACGCACGGGCGCCCCCATATCCGGGCTGCGGGGCGATTGTCGCCGCCGCTTGGTCTCTCGTTTCTCAAACGCAACCTCGACCGATAGGGGATACCGATATGAAGACCATCAAACTTGCTCCCGGCGAGCGCCTTGTTACCAATCAGCTCAACCGCAAGGGCGTGCTGCCGCAAAACATCGTCGATGCCGCCCGTGATATCGTGGCCAACGTGCGCGCCAACGGCGATGCCGCGGTGCGCGATTACTGCCAGCGTTTTGACGGTGTTGAGCTGGAAAGCTTCCGCCTGCCGCAGGAGCAGATCGATGCTGCGCTCGAAGGCCTCGACCCGGCCTTTGTCGCCGCGCTCGAGAAGGCCGCGCGCCAGATTCGCGAATTCCACCAGCGCGAGGTCGAGCAGAGCTGGTTTACCACGCGCCCGGACGGCACGATGCTCGGCGTTAAGGTGACCCCGGCTTTCCAGCTCAACACCGTTGCCGCGGCCGGCATCTACGTGCCGGGAGGCCGCGCGCAGTATCCCTCCACTGTGCTCATGAACGCCATCCCCGCCAAGGTGGCCGGCGTCAAGCGCGTGGTCATGGTGACTCCGCCGCAAAAAGATGGCCTGATCAGCCCGTATACGCTTGCGGCTGCCAAGCTCGGCGGCGTGGACGAGATCTATATGGTGGGCGGCGCCCAGGCCGTGGCCGCGCTGGCGTACGGCACCGAGACCATTCCGCGCGTCGACAAGATCACCGGCCCGGGCAACGCCTTTGTCGCCGCGGCCAAGCAGATCGTGTCGGGCGATGTGGGCATCGACATGGTCGCCGGCCCGTCCGAGGTTTGCGTGCTGGCCGACGCCACGGCCAAGCCCATGGTGGTTGCGGCCGACCTGATGGCCCAGGCCGAGCACGATCCGCTGGCCGCCTGCTATCTGGTGACCTGCGACGAGCAGTTTGCGCGCGAGGTCGAGGCCGGCATCGACATCTTGGTCGCGCAGTCGCCGCGCGCCGAGATCACGCGTGCCTCGCTGGATAACGAGGGCACGATTGTCGTCGCCGCGGACATGGACGCCGCTGTCGAGGCCGTGAACACCGTGGCGCCCGAGCACCTGGAGCTGCACTGCAAGGATGCGATGGGCCTGCTCGGCGGTATTCGTAACGCCGGCGCTATCTTTGTGGGCGCTTGGAGCTCCGAGCCGCTCGGCGATTACGTCGCCGGCCCCAACCACACGCTGCCGACCGGCGGCACGGCCATGTTCTCCAACCCGCTTTCGGTGGAGGAGTTCGTCAAGCGCTCGAGCGTCATTTGCTATACGCCCGAGGGCCTGCTTTCCGACGCTCCCGCCACGCAGCGCCTGGCCGAGGCAGAGGGCCTGTGGGCACACGCGCTTTCGGCCGCACTGCGCCGTCGCGTGCTGGAGCAGGGCGAGGACTCCGTGAGCGCTGAGTCGCTGGCCGCGGCCGACCTGACCAAGGTTGCCTGGCCGGGCGACGCCGTGGCGACGGTTGCTGAGGGCGTAGACCTGGCGGCGGCTGCGAGCAGTGCCGCCGGTGCGGCCGGCGAGGAGGCCTAATATGGCCGAGCTTTCACCCCGCATGAAGGAGCTCGTCCAGCCTTACCTGGCCGGTATTGAGCCCTATGATCCCAACTTTACGCCCACGCGCATCAACCTTTCGGCCAACGAGAACAACCTTGGTCAGCCTATCCTGTGCCGGCCGGTGTGCGCGAGGCGGTCGATGCGGCCCTTGCTGCCACGCCGCTCAACCGCTATCCCGATCCCATGTCCAACGACCTGCGCGACGAGCTTGCTGCTTGGCATGGCGTGACGCGCGAGAACATCTGCGTGGGCAACGGCGGCGATGAGCTGCTTTATAACTACCTGCTGGCGTTTGGCG
>CABUBS010000090.1 GCA_902489855.1 uncultured Collinsella sp. | reverse complement strand
GGTATGTTCAGGGGCCGGGCGAACTGTCGCGTCAGGGCAGGTATTTGTCATGGTTGGGCTGCGCTGCCTATGTCTTGTTTGACCAGGGCACCGAGGATCGGCTGTGCAGGCAGATCGTCGATGGATTTCTGGACGAAGATCTAAGCGAGCCGTTCTTTAAGATTTATAACGGTCCGTGTACGGAAGAGGCCGTTGTCGGAATGGCTCAGGAAGCCCAGGCCGAGTATTGCGACATGGTGGTGGGCATTGGCGGCGGCAAGATGCTCGATATCGCCAAGGCAGTAGCGTTTTATGCTGAGCTGCCGTTGTGTGTATGCCCCACGGCGGCTTCGATGGACGGCCCGTGCAGTGCGATTTCGGTGCTGTATCACGAGGATGGGTCGTTCGACCGCTACCTGATGCTCGAGAAGAATCCAGATCTGGTCGTGGTCGATACCAACGTGGTTGCGGCAGCACCACTGCGGATGACGGTCGCTGGTATGGGCGACGCACTGGCAACGTACTTCGAGGCGCGTTCGTGTGCCGCGGCGCACGGCGCCAACGAGCATGGTGGCGCGCCGGGACACTTGGCCTTGGTTACGGCTCGTGCCTGCTATGACACGCTCATGGAGTGCGGCGTCGCTGCCAAGCGCGATCTCAAAAAGGGCCGTATATCGCCGGCGGTTGAGCGCCTGATCGAGTGCAATATTCTGCTTTCGGGTGTTGGCTTTGAGAGTGGCGGCCTGGCGTTGGCACATGCCATCGCCAACGGTCTGACGATTCTGCCCGAGTGCAAGGCCATGCATGGTGAGGCCGTGGCATTTGGTCTGGTGGTGCAGCTGCGCCTGGAGCGTGCGCCCGAGCTTGATCAGGTGCTCGAGTTTTGCCAGCGCGTTGGTCTGCCGACGACGCTCGAGGAGTTGGGCCTTGGCGAGATTTCCGATGCCGACCTGCAGAGTGTTGCAAATGCGGTCTTTAGAAACGAGCGTAATATGGCCAACGAGCAGGCCAAGGTGACCAAACAAAAGCTCGTGCAGCTCATGTGCGAGGCATAGTTTGGCGCTTGATTGACCTTGTGCAATCGAGGCGGCGATAGGCCATAGGCTATTTGTCCCAAAGGTGCTCCGCGTGTAATTTGCTCGAGGCACGGGCCGATGGCGTATCATTATCTCTTGCTTGTTTGCACTGCTCAGGGAGGGGCCGCGCATGGCGCAGGAACACGATCTGTTTGATGACATTATCGAGATCAGCAAGGGTTTCGACTTTCTTAAAAACCCGCTTGGCGGCGTGACCGATGCACTCGATCCGTCGGCTCCGCAGTGGAATCCTGCCGACTACAAGGAGCGTCCGCGCGGCAACACCATTCCGTGCCTGACCTGCAAAAACGAAAAGAGCGGCTGCACCGCGTGCATGGACGTGTGCCCGGTCAACGCCATCGAGGTCGAGGAAGACGCCATCGAGATTCTCGATACCTGTCGCAAGTGCGGCCTGTGCGCCGCTGCCTGTCCGACTGAGGCGATCATCTCGCCGCGCTTGGCGCCCAAAAACCTGTATGACGACATTGTCTCGGCAGCTACGAGCCACGAGACCGCCTACGTCACCTGCACGCGCGCCCTTAAGCGCATGCCGCGCGAGAACGAGGTCGTCGTTGCCTGCGTGGGCGATATTACGGCCGAGACCTGGTTCTCGGTACTGGCGGACTATCCCAACGTGAGTGTGTACCTGCCGTTGGGCGTGTGCGATAAATGCCGCAACACCGGCGGTGAGGACATTCTGGGCGAGGCCATCGCCACTGCCGAGGAGTGGGCCGGTACGGGCATGGGTCTGGAGGTCGATCCCAAGAGCCTCAAGTGCCATAAGCGCCGCGAGTACGAGCGCAGGGAGTACATGGAAAAGATCGCCCGCACCACGGGTCTGACCGTGACCAAGCTCAACCCGGCAACGGCGGCGCTGGCCTCGGTGACGCAGAAGCTCAAAGCCCACCGCCACCAGATTACCCAGCTCGAGCGTACGCTCAACACCATGTGCGGCACCACGACGACCAAGCGTCGCCGTACGCTCACGCACGGTCGCCAGCTGGTGCTCTCGACGCTGCAAAACCACCCCGAGCTTGCCCAGAACATGCAGGTGAGCACGCCTGAGTGTGATTTTGACAAGTGCACGTCGTGTGGCGAGTGCGTCAATGTATGCCCTACGTTCGCCTGCGATTTGGTGGGAAGCGGCCGCTTTGCGTTGGAGTCCACGTATTGTTTGGGCTGCGGTGCCTGCGTCAAGGTGTGCCCCGAGCATGCGCTCAAGTTAGTTGAGCACGACGCGTCCAATCTGGTCGTCGTCGATCCCGAAGCCGAGGAAAAGGCCGCCCAGAAGGCTAAGGCCCACGAAGAAGCCCAGAAGGTCAAGGCCGAGGCAAAGGCCAAGCTTGACAAGATGCTCGACCAGGTGGAAAAGCTCGCGGACTAGTCAGCGACCTCTATCTCTGCTTCATTCGTGCCGCCGTGGCGTCCGGGTTCGCCCAGATGCTGCGGCGGCGCTATACTTATGCAGTTTGAAATGCTTGTACCAAAAGGAGCTGTCGTGTCCCTTTCCATCGGTATCGTGGGCCTGCCCAACGTAGGCAAGTCGACGCTGTTCACCGCGCTTACCAAAAAGACCGGCCTTGCCGCCAATTACCCGTTCGCCACGATTGACCCCAACGTGGGTATCGTCGACGTGCCCGATAGCCGCTTGCAAAAGCTCGCCGACATCGTTAACCCGGGTCGCATCGTGCCGGCGACGGTCGAGTTCGTCGACATCGCAGGTCTGGTGAAGGGCGCCAACGAGGGCGAGGGTCTGGGTAACCAGTTCCTGGCCAACATTCGCGAGACCGACGCCATCTGCGAGGTCGTGCGCTACTTTAAGGACCCCAACGTTATGCGCGAGGTGGGCCGCACGGGCGAGTTCGTCGATCCCGCCGGCGATGCCGACACTATCATGACCGAGCTCATCCTGGCCGACATGGGCACGCTTGAGAAGCAGCTGCCCAAGCTCGAGAAGGAGGCCAAGCGCGACAAGGAGCTCATGCCCAAGTTCGAGGTCGCCAAGCGCCTGCTTGCCTGGCTCAACGAGGGCAAGCGCGCTGCGTCTATGGAGATGACCGACGAGGAGCGCGCCGCTGCCAAGGGCCTGTTCCTGCTCACTATGAAGCCCATCCTGTATGTGGCCAACGTGGACGAGGATATGCTCAACGACGATCTGGCGCCCATCGATGGTGTTAAGCCGCTGCCCATCTGCGCCAAAATCGAGGCTGAGCTTTCCGAGCTCGATCCCGAGGACGCCGCCGACTACCTGGAGGGCCTGGGCTTGGAGCAGCCCGGCCTGGACGTGCTCGCGCAGGCGGCCTATAAGCTGCTCGGTCTGCAGTCGTTCTTTACGGCCGGCGAGATGGAGGTCAAGGCCTGGACGGTGCGTCAGGGTGCGACCGCCCCGCAGGCTGCCGGCGTCATCCACACCGACTTTGAGCGCGGCTTTATTAAGGCCGAGGTCATTGGCTATGACGACTACATCGAGCTCGGCGGCGAGCAGGGCGCCAAGGCCGCCGGCAAGCTGCGTATTGAGGGCAAGGACTATGTCATGGCCGATGGCGACGTTGTGCACTTCCGCTTTAACGTGTAAGGACGACGCACATGTTTAAATATGGCAAAAAAGCCGGCTATATGGGTATTGCGCTGCTCGTGCTTGCGGTGATTCCGCTGGTGGTCGCAGCGTGTGTTATCCCCAACATTGGTCCCGAGGTGGCAACAAAGTTTAATGCCGCCGGCGAGGCGACGCGCTGGGGCAAGAGCTACGAGTTGCTGGCACTGCCGGTGCTCAACCTGCTGCTGAGCGTGGCGACGTACTTTACGGCAGGACGCCAGGCTAAAAACAATGATGACTCCGCCGCCATGGCGCGCATCGTGTGCGAGCGCTACCTGCGCAACGGTTGCATCACGGGTGTGTTCCTCAACGTGATCAACGTTTACTTTATGTACTCGGCGATTACCGGAACGGGCTTTGGCCTTGGTTTCTAGCTTGTTCTTTTAGGCAACGAGCCTACACACATATTCAATGGCTGCTGCGAGGCCGCCGCTCGATCGTGGTTTAAAGACCATGTCGGCGGCGGCTTCGTTTTCGTATCCGGTGCCGCGAAGGGCGAGTGCGATACCGGCTTCTAAAAGGAGCGGCAGGCCGCGCTGACTGGTTGCGATTACGGCAGCCTGATTGAGCGAGCAGCTGTGCGCTTGGCATTGAATGGCAAGTTCACCTTGCGCCGGGCAAGGGACCAGAACGGCGACGACGCGACTTGATAGCAATGCAAATGCTGTGCGCTCATCGGGCGAAAGGCATTCTGCTTCAACGACGACGAGCTTGGGCGGTGCGCTGTTTGTGCGAAGCGTGGCTCGGTACATGCGGACCGAAGAACCCGACATAGAAAACTCCTGTGTATTCGGCAAAACGTAAACTATAGTTTACGTTTATGTTCGGCTCCATTTCAAACTCGGCTGCATGGACGAACGTGCGAAACAGATTCTTGGCAGGCGGGTCGAAGAGACACGCAGGGACCTTGGTATCTCCAAGGTTGATTTTTGTGTGGCGACAGGAATCAGCCGACCCTACCTCGACCGAATCGAAGATGGGACGGCAAATTTCACGCTCAAGGTTCTATTTAAGATCGCGCCCGCACTCGGCATGACGGTGTCAGAGCTTCTCGAGGGTATCGGATAGGGCGTTCCCCCGCTGTATTTGACGCTCTTTGGGCGGGTCCCCCTGGTTGCGATGTGCAAAATCGCGAGTATTCAGCACTAGTTCGGCCGTAGATGGTAGCTCGAGCGGCTGGCTTTGCCTTTTTGACAGTAGATAATCCACACGCTAAATAAAAATGAGGAATAAATATTTACTAGACGGCCCCTTTGTCCTAAAAGTACGTCTAACAATCGGCCGATTCTATGCCTCCGGAGGAGAAATTGCAGAATACTCCGATTTTTGCACGGCCCGAGGGGGACCACCTGTCGTTTAAGGCTGCGATAAGTGGAGCTGCCTTAGGGATTACGCCATCGGGACGCGGTCGTGGTTGACTTGGCTGTAGAACAGGCTCTGGATTTCGGTGGCATCGCGTGACTGGCCGAGTGCCCACATGGTCTTGGCTACGAGCGTCTCGGTGGTCATGTCGTCGCCGCGCAAAATACCCGGATGATCGGCGTAGGCACGACCGACCTCATAAACACCCAGGTCAAGGCCCTCTTCGGGGACCTGCGTGGTCATAACGACGGTGCGGCCCGAATCGACCCAGCGGAAAATCGCCTCCTGGAACGACTCGCCCGACTCGCCAAACTCGGGAATACCGCCAATGCCAAAGGTCTCAAGAATTACAGCATCGTAGCTATCGGCTAGGGCGTCCAGGATACCCGGGTTCACTCCGGGCGTCAGCTTAAGGACAAATACGCGCGGGTCGATACTGTCGTAGAAACGCACCGGGTTTTCGCCCTGATGCGTGCCGTGAAGCCCGTTGCGCACGATGCGGTCGTTGCGGATATAGGCGATGGGCGGATAGTTGACGCTAATGAACGCGTTAAAGCTCATGGTGCGCTGCTTGCGGGCGCGCGTGCCGGCAATGGCTACGCCGCCAAAGACAATCGAGACGTCGTGCGAATGCTCGTCGAGCGCATAGAGCAGGCTCTGGTACAGGTTGAGTTTGGCGTCAGTAAAGGGGTTGCCCATTGGCTTTTGCGAGCCGGTGAGCACGATGGGCTTGGGGCTGTCCTGGATCAGGTAGGAAAGCGCCGCCGCGGTGTAGCTCATGGTGTCGGTGCCGTGCAGGACCACAAAGCCGTCGTGGTCGGCATAGCCTTCGACGATGACGTCGCGGATACGCATCCAGTCACTGGGACGCATATTGGTGCTGTCGATGTTCATGGGCTGCACGACGTCGAGCTCGCAGAGGCCTGAGATCTCGGGGACGCTCTGGGCGAGCTCCTCACCGGTCAGGGCGGGGGAGAGGCCGTTGCCGTCCTCGGTCGATGCGATGGTGCCGCCCGTGGCGATGAGAAGGATGCGCTTCATGCTGGTATTCCTATCGTATTTGCCGCCGCAGAGGCGGAGTCGTTCGGCAGTATTGTGGCACAGGGCGTCCAATGTTCAAACGTATTACATCATCTGTAACGTTTGGTAACACTTCAATTGTCGTCAAATAGGGCCCAGGTCGTGCGTTTGCCGTGCGCTGACGGCTGTGAGGGACGAGAAACCCCATATAACGTGTACACTATGAAAGCTATTTCGTTCATTCACGCGGGTGGGCACCGGCTCCCCGCCAACAAGAGGGGGAACCATGGATCAAAAGGCTTCCGCAAAGGTCCTCGTACTCGACTTTGGTGCGCAGTACGGTCAGCTCATTGCCCGTCGCGTCCGCGACCTCAACGTGTATTCCGAGATTGTCCCCTGCGACATCTCGGCCGACGAGATTCGCGAGATGAACGCCTCTGCGCTCATCCTTTCCGGCGGTCCGGCTTCCGTGTACGCCGAGGACGCTCCGTCCATCGATCCTGCCATCTTTGACCTGGGCCTTCCCGTCCTGGGCTTTTGCTACGGCCATCAGATCACGGCCGTGACGCTCGGCGGCAAGGTCGGCCACTCCGAGGTGGGCGAGTACGGCCGCGCCACCATCACGCGCACGGCCGGCGCCAAGCTCTTTAACTCCACGCCCATGGAGCAGACCGTGTGGATGAGCCACCGCGACGCCGTGTCCGAGGTGCCCGAGGGCTTTACCGTTACCGCCAGCACCGACGTGTGCCCGGTTGCCGCCATGGAGTGCGTCGAGCGCAAGATTTTCACCACGCAGTTCCACCCCGAGGTCAAGCACTCCGAGTACGGTCAGCAGCTGCTGAGCAACTTCCTGTTTGAGATCTGTGGCCTGGAGCCCAACTGGAGCATGGACGACCTGGTCGAGACCATGACGGCCGAGTTCCGCGAGAAGGTCGGTGACGACCGCGTGATTCTGGCTCTGTCCGGCGGCGTTGACTCCTCCGTCGTGGCTGCGCTGGGCGCCCGCGCCGTGGGCAAGCAGATGACCTGCGTGTTCATCAACCACGGTCTGCTTCGCAAGGGCGAGCCCGAGCAGGTGGAGGAGGTCTTCACCAAGCAGTTTGACGTCGACTTTATCCACGTCCACGCCGAGGACCGCTATGCCGAGCTTCTGGCCGGCGTGACCGAGCCCGAGGAGAAGCGCCGCATCATCGGCACACAGTTCTGGAAAGAGTTCTTCGCCGTGGCCCAGCAGCTCGAGACCGATGGCAAGCCGGTCAAGTACCTGGCCCAGGGCACCATTTACCCCGACATCATCGAGTCCGGTGCGCGCAAGACGGGCGGCAAGACGGCCACCATCAAGAGCCACCACAACCTGATCCCGTTCCCCGAGGGCGTGCACTTCGATCTCATCGAGCCGCTCGACCACTTCTTTAAGGACGAGGTCCGCGCGCTTGGTCTGGCGCTTGGCCTGCCGGGTCACATCGTGTTCCGTCAGCCCTTCCCGGGCCCGGGTCTTGCCATCCGCATCATCGGCGCGGTCGACAAGGAGAAGCTCGAGATCCTCAAGAACGCCGACGCCATCGTGCGCGAGGAGCTCGACGCCTACAACCAGCGTCTGTTTGAGCAGACTGGCGAGCGCAACTCCGAGCACAGCTGCTGGCAGTACTTCGCCGTCCTGCCCGACATCAAGTCTGTCGGCGTTATGGGTGACGAGCGCACCTATCAGCGCCCGATTATCCTTCGCGCCGTCGAGTCCAGCGACGCCATGACCGCCGACTGGGCCAAGCTGCCCTACGATGTTCTGGCCCGCATCTCCGGCCGCATCGTGGCCGAGGTCCCCGGCGCCAACCGCGTGTGCTACGACATCACGTCCAAGCCTCCCGCGACGATCGAGTGGGAGTAGGCTGATAGGGTTCTGACCTACACTTTTGAGTGCCGCACTGTGCCGCTGAGTTTCGTTTCGTACGACAGTCATGGCAAAGCCACCAGCGACGGCGGTGAGTAAAAACGATTTCCTAGCCTCTGTTCCCTCGTTGGAACGGAGGCTTTTTCTTTGCCGTTTTACTCCCTTTCACCTGCGATTTCGCGATTTACTCCCCGTGTTTCAAGACGGCAAGGCATTGGGCGGCATTCGGAGGAACGGGAGTAAGGATTTATTCCAAGTGAGTCGTCAGGCCCCGCACAGGGGGACCGCGATGGTGGCCACCGCGCCGCCCGAGGGGCTGTTGGCGAGCGAGACGGAGCCCCCGTGGGCGCTCGCGGCCTCGGAGGCGGCGTGGAGGCCGAGCCCGCGCGAGCCGCCGCGAACCTCGTGGCCAACGCC
>CABUBS010000089.1 GCA_902489855.1 uncultured Collinsella sp. | reverse complement strand
ATCGATGCAGGCAGATTCCGCTCAGCAGCAGGGCCTTTATCGCCCCGAATTCGACCACGATGCATGTGGCATCGGCGCGCTTGCCGATATCAACGGCGAGCGCCATCACCAGATTCTGGACGACGCGCTGTCCATTCTGGTCAACTTGGAGCACCGCGGCGGCACCGGACTCGAGAAGAACACCGGCGACGGCGCCGGCATCCTGTTCCAGGTTCCGCATCACTTTTTCCGCAAAGAGGCTCAAAAGTGCGGCCAGATTCTGCCGGCAGAGGGCGACTATGGCGTGGCCATGCTGTTCTTCCCGCAGGACGACAAGGGCGTAGAGGACGCCCGTCGCGTGTTTGAGGAGGGCTGCGCCGAGGCCGGCGTGCCGCTGCTCTTTTGGCGCGAGGTGCCCGTCGACCCGCACGACCTGGGCGAGACGGCCCGCGCCTGCATGCCCACCATCCTGCAGGCCTTCCTGGGCCGCCCCGACGACACGCCCGCCGGTGACGCCTTCGAGCGCCGCCTGTACGTGTGCCGCCGCACCATCGAGAAGAAGGCCGACGCCGAGTTCGCCCTGCGCGACAAGATCTTCTACGTCTGCTCCATGAGCTCGCGCACCATCGTGTACAAGGGCATGCTTGTGGCCACGCAGATGCGCCGTTTCTTCATCGACCTCAACGACGCCGCCGTCAAAACGGCCGTGGCGCTCGTCCACTCGCGCTACTCCACCAACACCACGCCCAGCTGGGAGCGCGCACATCCCAACCGCTTTATCATCCACAACGGCGAGATCAACACCCTCAAGGGCAACGTCAACTGGATTCGCGCCCGCGAACCCAACCTGTACAGCCCCGTGCTGCAGCACGATCTTGAGCGCGTGATGCCCATCATCAACCGCGAGGGCTCCGACTCCGCGATTCTGGACAATGTGCTTGAGTTTTTGGTCATGAACGGCCGTCCGCTCACGCGTGCCGCGTCCATGCTGCTGCCCGAGCCGTGGGACCACAACGACAGCCTGAGCGAGGAGCGCCGCGCCTACGACGCCTACCAGTCCATGCTCATGGAGCCCTGGGACGGCCCGGCCGCCATCGCCTTTACTGACGGCCGTACCCTGGGTGCTGCCCTCGACCGCAACGGCCTGCGTCCCGCCCGCTACTATGTGACGCGCGACGGTCGTTTTATGCTGGCAAGCGAGGTGGGCACCATCGAGGTGAGCCCCGAGAACATCCTGACGAGCGGCTGTCTGGGGCCGGGCCAGATGCTCGAGGTCGACTTTGCCCGCGGTCGCGTCATCTACAACGACGAGCTGCGTGCCCGTTACGCCAAGGAAAAGCCCTACCGTGATTGGATTGCCGAGGAGACGCTGACCGTCGACGCGCTCGATGAGCCCGTTGCGGCAACACCCGCCGAGGACGACGAGGTGCCTACCGCCGTGCGTATGGCCAAGCTCGGCTATCACTGGGATGATGTTGACGAGGTCGTGCGCCCCATGGCCCAGCAGGGCAAGGCACCGCTCGCTTCGATGGGTATCGATGCGCCGCTGGCCTGCCTGTCCAAGAAGACGCGTTCGTTCTTCGATTACTTCTATCAGCTGTTCGCCCAGGTCACGAATCCGCCGATCGATGCCCTGCGCGAGCATATGGTAACCTCGACCACGCTCTACCTGGGCAACCACGGTAACCTGCTCGAGGACTCCCGCACGGCCTGCCAGCTGGTGCGCCTGGAGCGCCCGTTGCTCAACGAGGAGGAGTTCGACCGCATCTGCGCCATCGACCGCGTGGGCTTTAAGACCCGTCGCTTCCGTGCCGTCTACCGCCGCGACGCCGGCGAGGGCGCGCTGCAGGCTGCGCTTAAGCAGCTTGCCGAGGACGTTGAGGCTGCGGTCCGCGACGGTGTGAACATCGTGGTGCTGAGCGATCGTGCCGCTGCGGGCGAGGTGCCCGTGCCGTCGCTGCTCGCTGTGGGCTGCGTGCACAACCACCTGATCCGCGCCGGCGTGCGTACCTTTGCCGACATCGTGGTGGAGTGCGGCGATGCCGTGTCTCCGCACGACTTTGCGGCGCTGGTGGGCTACTCCGCGAGCGGCATCTATCCGTACAACGCGCATGCGTGCATTCGCGATCTGGCGGCGCGCGGCGACCTGGACGTGACGGCCGAGCAGGGCATCGACAACTACAATAAGGCCGCGACGGCGGGTATCGTCTCCATCATGTCCAAGATGGGCATCTCCACGGTGCAGAGCTACCATTCGGCGCAGATCTTCGAGGCCGTGGGCTTTACGCCCGAGTTCGTCAACGCGTACTTTGCCGGCACGGTGAGCCGTGTGGGCGGTATGGGTGTCGAGGACGTCGAGCGCGAGCAGAACGAACGCTACGACGCCGCGCTCGCCATCCTTAAGAGCCCGGCTCCCGATCAGCTGCCCACACTGGGTCTGACTAAGTGGCGCCCGCTCGGCGGCGAGGATCACCTCATCGATCCGCAGACTGTCTACTTGCTGCAGACCGCCTGCCGTGAGGACAGCTACGACACCTTTAAGGAGTACAGCGCCCGCCTGCACCGCACCGGCCGTGCCGTGCGCCTGCGCGACCTGCTCGACTTTGATGCCAGCGGCCGCACCCCGGTTTCGCTCGACGAGGTGGAACCTGCGCTCAATATCGTCCGCCGCTTTAACACCGGCGCCATGTCGTATGGCTCCATCAGCAAAGAGGCGCACGAGTGCATGGCCATCGCCATGAACCGCCTGCACGGCCGTTCCAATTCCGGCGAGGGCGGCGAGGATCCGCGTCGCGAGACCCCACTGGCTAACGGTGACTCCAAGAACTCCGCGATCAAGCAGGTAGCAAGTGCGCGATTTGGCGTGACGAGCCGCTACCTGTGCAGCGCCTTCGAGATTCAGATCAAGATGGCCCAGGGCGCCAAGCCCGGCGAGGGCGGTCACCTGCCCGGCAAGAAGGTCTACCCCTGGATTGCCGAGGTCCGTCAGTCCACGCCCGGCATCGGCCTGATCTCGCCTCCGCCGCACCACGACATCTACTCCATCGAGGACCTGGCAGAGCTGATCTTTGACCTTAAGAACGCCAACCCCGGCGCGCGCGTGTCGGTCAAGCTGGTCAGCGAGGCCGGCGTCGGCACCATCGCCACTGGTGTTGCCAAGGGCGCTGCCGACAAGATTTTGATCAGCGGCCACAACGGCGGCTCGGGTGCCGCTGCTCGCGATTCGATCTGGCACGCCGGTCTGCCGCTGGAGCTTGGCCTTGCCGAGGCCCAGCAGACGCTGCTGCAAAACGGCCTGCGCTCGCGCGTGGTGCTCGAGGCCGACGGCAAGCTCATGGACGGCACCGATGTTGCCGTCGCCTGCCTGCTGGGTGCCGAGGAGTTTGGCTTTGCGACCATGCCGCTCATCTCCATGGGCTGCCTCATGCAGCGCGACTGCCAGCAGGATACCTGCCCGGCCGGCATCGCCACGCAAAACTGTCGCCTGCGTCGCGGCTTCCGCGGCAAGCCGGAGCACGTCGAGCACTTTATGCTCTTTGTTGCCGAGCAGCTGCGCGAGGTCATGGCGAGCCTGGGCTTCCGCACCGTCGACGAGATGGTCGGCCATCCCGAGTGCCTGCGCCAGATTGAGGTCCCGGGCAACCGCAAGGCTAACCTGCTGGATCTGTCGCCCGTGCTGGCGAGCGCGACCTGTGAGTTTGGTGCCCATATCCCGGGTGCCGACGGCCGTCACTTCCTGCCCCAGATGGCTGCGGACAGCGAGCTCGAAAAGACGCTCGACTCCACGTTGTTTGTGCCCTATACGGCCGATGCCCGTGCGCCCCTGCGTCCGATTCGCTTCCGCGCCGATATCGCCAACGTCAACCGCTGCGTGGGCACCATCTTGGGCAACGCGGTGACCAAGGCGCATCCCGAGGGCCTGCCCGCCGGCTCCATCACCATCGATTGCGATGGTTCGGCCGGTCAGAGCTTTGGCGCCTTCCTGCCGCGCGGCATTACGCTCAACGTGTGCGGCGACGCCAACGACTACTTTGGCAAGGGCCTTTCGGGCGGCGAGGTGTCGGTGCGCCCCAACCCGCATGCGACCTACAAGTTCGACGAGAACATCATCGTGGGCAACGTTGCGTTCTTTGGCGCTACGAGTGGCCGCGGCTTCATTAACGGCCTGGCCGGCCAGCGCTTTGGCGTACGCAACTCCGGTGCCACGGTGGTGGTCGAGGGCTGCGGCAACCATGGCTGCGAGTACATGACGGGAGGTCTGGCGCTCATCCTGGGCGAGGTCGGGCAGAACTTCGCCGCCGGCATGACGGGCGGCGTGGCTTACGTCTTTGACCAGTACGGCACCCTCGATGCCCGTGTGAACCACGAGAGCGTTGAGCTCAAGGCCCCGACGGCCGGTGAGCTGGCACAGATTCGCGAGCTCATCCAGGAGCACGTGGACGCGACGCAGAGCCCGCGCGGCATTAAGCTGCTCTACAGCTTTGAGACGATGAGCAAGCACTTTGTGAAGGTCATTCCGACCGAGTACGAGCGCGTGCTGGCGATTGTCGCCGCCGCCGAGGCCGTCGGCAAGACGCATGCGCAGGCCGAGGAGCTGGCGTTTGACATTGTGACCGGTCGCGCCGACGCCGCTGATGTCGCTCGCTTTGATGTGGCGGGTGGTGTCGCTGGCGCTGTGCCCGCCGCCGCCAGCTCTGTTGCTTCGACCAAGAAGGAGGCGTAAGTGCCATGGGTAAGCCCGGTGCTTTTCTTGATATCGATCGCGTGACCCACGAGCTGCGCCCCGTGGAGGAGCGCAGCCGCGATTTCGATCCGCTGTACGTGGAGCTCGACGACGATGCGCGCCGTGCCCAGGCGAGCCGCTGCATGATGTGCGGTGTGGCGTTTTGCCAAATGGGCGCGAGCTTTGGCAAGGCGCGTCCGAGTGGCTGCCCACTGCACAATCTGATTCCCGAGTGGAACGAGCTGGTGTATCGCGGCCGCTGGGACGAGGCTGCCGAGCGTCTGTCACTCACCTCGCCTATGCCCGAGTTTACGAGCCGTGTGTGCCCGGCGCTGTGCGAGGCCGCGTGCAACCTGGGCTCGGTCGACGGTCAGCCCACGACGATTCACGACAACGAGCGCGCGATCAGCGACCATGAGTGGGCAAATGGCGGTCCGCGCCGCTTTGAGCCGGCGGGGGAGGGCGCACCCACGGTTGCCGTGGTGGGCTCCGGTCCTGCTGGTCTGGTGGCAGCATGGGAGCTTGCACGTCGCGGTGCCTGTGTGACGGTATTTGAGCGTGATGACCGCCCGGGCGGCCTGCTCATGTACGGCATTCCCAACATGAAGCTCGAGAAGTCCGTTGTCGAGCGTCGCGTGGCGCTCATGCGCGAGCTGGGTATTGTGTTCGAGCTGGGTGCTGACGTGAGCGATTCCAAGGTTACCGCCAAGCTCGACGACTTTGACGCCGTCGTGGTGGCTGCCGGTGCTCGCGCCCCGCGTGGGCTTTCGGCTGCGAACATTGATGCCCCGGGCGTGGTGTATGCCGTGGACTATCTGACGGCTTCGACCGTCTCGGTGCTCGATGGCGGCGAGCCCGCGGTGAACGCGCGCGGCCTGGACGTTGTGGTCATTGGCGGCGGCGATACCGGTAACGACTGCGTGGGCACCGCGGTACGTCAGGGTGCGCGCAGCGTGCGCCAGTTTGAGTTCTTGCCGGCGGCGCCTGATGCGCGCGCGGCGAGCAACCCCTGGCCGCAGTGGCCCAACGTGAAGAAGACCGATTACGGCCAGCAGGAGGCCATCGCTGCCATGGGCGGCGAGATGCGCGCTTGGGGTGTGGATACGCTCGAGGTACTGTTGGACAAGAAGGGCGCGGCCGCGGGCCTGCGCGTGGTCGATCTGGATTGGTCGGCTGGCAAGCCCGAGCGCATCGCGGGCTCCGAGCACGAGGTGCCGGCCCAGCTGGTGCTCATCGCCTGCGGCTTTACGGGTCCCGAGCATGGCGTGTTCAACGCCGTTGGCGTGCCCGTTGCCGCCGCTGGCCGTCCGCTGCCGGTGATGGCTGCCGAGGGTTCGCACCTTGCGGCCCGTGTCGACGGCGTTGCCGCGGATGCCGCACCGGTGTACGTGGCCGGCGATGCTCGCAATGGCAGTTCGCTCGTGGTAAGCGCCATGGCCGACGCCCTGGCCTGCGCTGCCGAAGTCGCCGAGGCGCTGGAGCTGTAAAGTAGTCATTTAAGAACGTTCCCAATGACTAGTCATTTTTTGTCTAGTCGTTGGGGACACTCTTTGCGAGCGATTTGCTCGTTTGTCGACGTACGGGTGTTTATTTGTCGACTTCTTGGGCTGTGGTCACCTGTTGTTTCTGTGGTGGCTGTGGGTATCTGGCTCAAAAGGGCGGGTTGGCCGTCTATGTTTACCTGCGGTTTTGTTGCGGTGCGCATTTTCGGTCAAGCTTTTCGTCAAGTGTTTGGTCAGCATCTGGTTTGCAGCCGGAGGCCTATTTTGCCCGCGCTGGTCGTGGCCGACCACCCTCCTCGTAAGCTCAAATTGAGGTCTATCAGTTTGAGGAGGATGCCATGACTGACCACGCTTTAGACCGAGCGCAGCTAGCCGAAGCCGTCGGCAACGATATTGCCGACATAGCCCATTTTTGGATGCTGCGGAAGTTCCAGTTTTTGGAGCCGGCGCGCGAACAGTTCGAGATCATTGTCGACCCGTGGCTCAGCTATTGCACCGAGCCTTCGCAAAACGAAATCATGGCCTACAACATGGCGTTTACCGATTGGCTGCTCTTCGAGCGCTCCTATCGCCATGGCAAGACGCTGCTCGAGCTGTATGTTGACGAGCCGCCGGCATCGCTTTCGCCTGCCTCGCTCAAGCGGCTCGAGCAGGTACGCGACACGCAGTATTTCTCGCGCTTTGGCATTTTGGACAAGGATCCTGCGAACGGCATAGTTGCGCTGAAGGATACGCGCACCGACCGTCGCTTTGATGTCTACGACCCGCATATCGTGCAAAAGGAGCATTGGAGCGACGGCGCGATTGCGGTGCGCCTCGCTTGCGTCGACGATGTCTGGCTGACGGCGGGACAACTCTATCTGTATGACATCGCACGCCTGAGTGACACGGCGGTCGATGGGCCTGGTGCGGTGCATCCGGAGGACCTGCAGGATGGTTTTGACACCTCGTGCATCAGTTTCTTCTTGCGTCTGGTCCGCGACATCATGGGCGCCCAGGGGCGCTACGTAAAGTCCCTCAACATCTATGAGCAGGAGTGGGAGTAGGGGATGGGCGGTTGTCGCCTGCCTTGCCTTCTGCCTTTATGTCTCGATTTGTAACGTTTGGGGACAAAAAACCGGTCTACCTGTTACAGATCGAGACGAACGCTTGGGCGCCGCTGGTTTGTCTAAATCTGTAACGTTTGGGGGCCTGGAGAACGTCTTACTGTTACGGATCGAGACGTTTGGCATCTGGCTGGGGGGAATGTTTCAATCTGTAACATCTAGCGGCCAAAAATCGGTCTTCCTGTTACAGATTGAGACAAAGAGGTGCAATGCTGCACGAATGTCTCGATCTGTAACGTTTGGCGGCTGCTTGTGCCCGTAATTGTTACAGATCAAGACGTTTGCCGGCGGCAGCAACAGCGGCGATGGCCCATTTGTCCGATGTGGTGGTGATGGAAGTGTCTAATACCGTTTTCAAACAGAAGCATGCAACGCGTAACACCTTGGCGCGGAATAGGATGCTTGCCAGGCTCACGGAGACGGCCAAGCAAGGTGCGCTGCTCGCAACGCATGACAATACCGAGCTCATGTGGTTGCGACGCCATGTTGGAACCGACGATATCGCGGAGCCCGAGCCGTACCTGTTCTGTTTTCAGCATGATTGGGATGCATTGACGCCGGCGGAGCGAGCGCTGAGGACTATCAAAGGGCTTGCGGAATTTCATCCCGATTGGGCGTTTTGGGGCCATGACGCGGCGCTTTTGTGGGGTTTGGAGGTGCCGAATGATCTGCTCGGGCCGCGCTTTCTTGTTAAGACGGGTTGTTCGGTGACGTTGAGCAGCGGGTGCAGGTTGTTGCGTCCGCAGATGGCGGGCGCGCTCGAGCGTGTTGATGGCGTGCGGGTGACGTCGTTTTGGCGCACGGTGGAGGATTGCTTGCTGCGTGCGCCGTTTTCGTACGGGTTGGCGATTGCCGATTCTGCACTGCGGGCGAAAGGCGTATCACGTTGGGATTTGTGCGAGCGCCTCCGCGCCGATTGCGAGGGCAGGCGAGGGTATCGCAGGGCACAGGTGATTGCGTCGTATGCGGACGGGCTGTCCGAAAACGGCGGCGAGTCTCGGTTCCGAGCGTTCTTTATTGCGTACGGCTTTCCGGCCATACCACTGACGTCTCCACTCCTCAGCC
>CABUBS010000088.1 GCA_902489855.1 uncultured Collinsella sp. | reverse complement strand
CATTACCTCCGACGAGCCTGGCCACTTCCGCCTGTTCGTTGAGGGCGAGACGATCGTCGACGCCGACTACCGTCTGTTCTACGTGCACCGCGGCATGGAGAAGGTCGCCGAGACGCGCCTGAACTATGACGCCGTGACGTTCCTCGCCGACCGTATCTGCGGCATCTGCGGCTGCGCTCACTCTGTGGCCTATGCCGAGGCCGTCGAGCGCGCCCAGGGCATTCATGTCCCGCCGCGCGCCCAGTACATCCGCGCCATCATGCTCGAGGTCGAGCGTCTGCACTCGCACCTGCTCAATATTGGCCTCGCATCGCACTACACGGGCTTCGACTCCGGCTTCCAGCAGTTCTTCCGCGTCCGCGAGAAGTCCATGGACCTGGCCGAGAAGCTCTCCGGTCACCGCAAGACCTACGGACTCAACGTGATCGGCGGCGTGCGTCGCGATATTTTGGCCGAGCAGAAGCTCTCCACGCTCACGACCATCCACCAGCTGCGCTCCGAGGTTCAGGAGCTCGTCGACGTCTTGCTCTCCACGCCCAACTTTATTGAGCGTACGAGCGGTATCGGCATTCTGGATCGCAAGATCGCACGCGACTTCTCGCCGGTCGGCCCGCTCATGCGTGGCTCGGGCTATGCCCGCGACGTGCGCTTCGACCATCCCTTCGACGGCTACGCCGATCCGGATGTTCAGAAGATGCATGCTGCCACGGCAGACACCTGCGATGCCTTCGGCCGCACCGCCGTCCGCATCCAGGAGGTCTACGATTCGATCGACATGATCGAGACCATGCTCGAGAACTGCCCGTCGGGCCCCATCCTCACCACGGATTGGGAGTACACCCCGCACAAGTACGCCATCGGCGCCACCGAGGCACCGCGTGGCGAGGACGTGCACTGGGCCATGCTCGGTAATAACCAGAAGTGCTACCGCTGGCGCGCAAAGGCCGCCACGTACAGCAACTGGCCGGTCCTGCGCTACATGTTCCGCGGCAACACCGTGGGCGACGCGGCGCTGATCGTCGGCTCGCTCGACCCGTGCTACTCCTGCACCGACCGCGTGACGGTGACCGATGTCGCCGCCAAGCGCGACCACGTGCTCGACAAGGAGCAGTTCGAGAACGTCTGGCGCGACAAGTCGCCGCTCGCGGGCGAGGGCACCATGGCCGCTCCGCTCGATGAGGAGGCGCTCTAATATGCTGAAGCTTTGGAAGGTTAACGCCAAGGCCGGCGACGCGACGGTCAAGTACCCGTTTGCGCCGTTCCCCACCAACAAGGACATGCGCGGCAAGCCCGAGCACAACGCCGAGCTCTGCATCGCCTGCGGTGCCTGCGGCGTGGCGTGCCCAGCCGATGCCATTCGCATGGACACCGACCTTGCGGCCGATACCATCACCTGGTCGATCGACTACGGTCGCTGCATCTTCTGTGGCCGCTGTGAGGAAGCCTGCCCCATGGAGGCCATCAAGCTCACCGAGGAGTTTGAGCTGGCCGTCATGAGCAAGGACGACCTCACCAGCAAGAGCGTCTATACGCTCGAGCATTGCTCGCGTTGTGGTAAGCCGTTTGCCCCGCACAAGGAGATTGACTACGCCAAGCGCCTGCTGCAAAAGGCCGGCGGCATGGAGGCCGAGCAGGCCGCCCGTACCGTCGGTATGTGCCAGGAGTGCAAGCGCGAGCTCGACGCCCTGCGCGCCGCCTCGGCCGTAAAGACCGGCAACGCGCACGGCATGGCTGCCAACGAGACGCTTGCGTCCGGTGAGCCCCAGGGCCCCGGCATGGAGTATCTGGGCGGCCACGGCGTGAACCCGGAGTATATCGACCGCGAGCTCAACCCCGATGCGCCCGAGATTCCCGCCGGTCCGGCGCCGGTCGAGGGCATCATCATGGATTTTGAAACGAAGGAGGAGTAACCATGGCCGAACCCACGCTTTTGCCCGAGCGGCTTCAGTACCGCCCGACCAAGATCGAGCTCGACGAGAGCATCGAGAAGGCCAAGGCGACCCTTCTTAAGAAGATCAAGCGCTCGGTGTACGTCTACCGTGTTGACTGCGGCGGCTGCAACGGCTGCGAGATCGAGATCTTCGGTTCCATCACGCCCGTCTTCGACGTCGAGCGCTTTGGCATCAAGGTCGTGCCCTCGCCCCGTCACGCCGATGTGCTGCTGTACACTGGAGCCGTGACGCGCGCCATGCGCATGCCGGCCCTGCGCGCCTTTGAGGCCGCACCCGATCCCAAGATCGTGGTGTCCTATGGCGCGTGCGGCTGCACCGGCGGCATCTTCTACGATAACTACTGCGTCTGGGGCGGCACTGACAAGATTCTGCCGGTCGATGTCTACATCCCCGGCTGCCCGCCCAGCCCCGCGCAGACCATCTACGGCTTTGCTATGGCACTTGGCCTGCTGGACCAAAAGCTCCATGCCGAGACCACGGTGGAGGCCGCCGGCGAGCAGGCCGATATCCTGCACCCCGGCGTGCCGTACAAGCTGCGCGTTGCCATCGAGCGCGAGGCTCGCGCCATGAGCGGCTACCGTTACGGCCGCGACCTGGCCAATGAGTTTATGGATACGCTCGAGGGCGCGCCCAAGGGCGATATCCGCGGTGCTATGGCGCTGCTGATCGACAAACAGGACGATCCGCGCCGCGTCGAGGTGTACTCGGCGCTGCAGGATCTGGTGCTGGCCGGAGGTCGCTAGATGGAGCTCACGGACCGCTCTGGTTACTTTGCGGGCCCCGGCATGCTCGGCGGCTCTTTTGGCGATGCCTCGCGCGCAAGCGACGAGGCCGCCGAGGGCGTCGCCGACCCCTGCCTGGGCCATACGCCCGACCAGGTGGTCTTCTATGAGCTCACGCGTAAGTTTGTGGAGACCGAGGAAGACGTTCCCCAGGAGGCCTGCGACGTGCTGTACTACACGCTCGCCGTGGGCCACCACACCGGCGTGCTCGACTGCTTTGAGCCGCGCCTGTCGGTGCCGGTGAACGTGTTCTATTCGCTCGTCGACGCGCTGCCGGAGGGGGAGGCCAAGACCAAGTTCGAGGCCATCCGCTCCTTTGGCGAGTGCCAGCTCGACAAGGCGGCGGTGCCGTCGCTGCTCGAGGCCTGCGACACGCTGCTCGACGATCGCGGTTTTCGCGGTTCGGCCAAGGCCGGCATCTCGGTGTTCGATGACGACTTTGGCCTGCATGCCCAGCAGGTCGCGTTCTTAATGAAGTTTCGCGATCTGGTTGAGCGCGTGCGCGATGTGTCGGGCGTGTATCTGACGGGGAGGCTACAGTAATGGGTCGCGTTGTGGATGGCCGTGTGAACGGCGCCCCGTTTGCGGGCATTGTGCTCACGGCGGGAAGCGTGCTGCGCGCCGACGATGCCGCCGGCCCCGTGCTCTCCAAAAAGATGGAGGACACGCCCATCGCCGGTTGGTACACCATCGACGGTGGGCAAACGCCCGAGGACGACATCATCGAGGTCAAGCGCGAGCGTCCGCCGCGCCTGGTGTTGGTCGATGCCGCCGACATGGCGCTGCCCGTCGGCGCCATCCGCTTGCTCGACAAACGTGACGTGGCCCGCAAGTCGATGTTCACCACGCATTCGCTTCCCTTGTCGATTCTGATCGAAGAAATCGAGCAATCGTGCGAAGATATCGTCTTCATAGGGATTCAGCCGGGCGATACGGAGTTCTATAACCCCATGTCCCCGGAGGTCTTTGAGGCCGTCGACGCCGTGTATGACGCCGTGGCCGCCAACGACTTTTCCCACTTTGTCCGCTTGGGGCAGGAGCTATAGGAGCGCTTGTCCCTGCTGATTAGGAAAGAAGTGATTGACATGGCAGATTCCAAGGCAGAATATTCCGCTCCCGATTGCCTGGCGCCCGCCGCGATCGAGGCCAAGACCGAGGCCGCCGGCGTGACCAAGGCTAACCTGCCGGTCGCTAAGGCCTTTCTGTTGGCAATGTTCGCCGGCGCGTTTATCGCCTTCGGCGGCCTGTTCTTTACGGTGTTTTTGAGCGACAGCACGCTGGGCTGGGGTGCCCAGCGCGTCGTGGGCGGCCTGTGCTTTTGCCTGGGCCTGGTGCTGGTGCTGGTGTGCGGCGCTGAGCTGTTCACCGGCAATTCGCTTATGGTCTGCGCGCTCAAGAGCAAAAAGATCACCTTGGTCCAGATGCTTAAGGCATGGATCGTCGTGTGGGTCGGCAATTTTGTCGGTGCCCTGTTCATCGTCTTTTTGGTGTACATGGCCGGCATCTATAAGCTCAACGGCGAGGCGGTCGCCAACTCCATGGTGAGCGTCGCCGCCGGCAAGGTGACGATCGACTGGGTGACGATCTTCTTCCGCGGCATCCTGTGCAACATCTTTGTGTGCCTGGCCGTGTGGATCGGTACCGCCGGCAAGACCGTGGTCGATAAGGTCGTGGGCATTTTGCTGCCCATCGCTGCCTTTGTGGCCTGCGGTTTTGAACACTGCGTCGCCAACATGTACTTTTTGCCTATGGGCGCCGTGATGCATGCATGCGGTTACGGTGCCGACGTCGCCGGCGCCGATGCGCTCAACGCTGCGGGCATTGCGTTTAACCTGTCCGCCGCCACGCTGGGCAACATCGTGGGCGGCGCGGTTCTGGTCGCGCTCGGCTACTGGTTTGTCTACGCCAAGAAGTCCGAGGCGTAATAAGCCGGAATGACGTACGGGCCTCCCGAGGGGCGTTTGCCTTTTGGGAGGCTCTTCATGTCTTGCTGCGGTAGATGCTGCGGGCTTTGCGTCGCGGCAGCTGGCGGCAGAGCCGTGGTGCGGTGGGGCCTGAACCCCTGAGCTGGAAGGAATAATCGAGATGGCATCGAGAACTATGCATGACGGTCGCTCCGTGGTGACGACATGCGGGGGATGCTATGCCGATTGCGCCTTTGCGGCCCATGTTGAGGATGGACGTGTGGTGGCCGAGTTGCCGGTGCCGGGGCATCCGTGCGCGGCGCGTGCCCTGTGCGCCCGCGGACGGCATCGCCTGGCAATGCCGTTTGACGAGCGTGACCGCATTGTGCACCCCATGCGACGCCGCCGGGATGGCTCGGGGTTCGATGCGATTACCTGGGACGAGGCGTTCGCGCAGATTGCCGAGCGTCTTTTGGGGATTGTTGACGAGTGCGGGCCTCGTGCACTGGGCATGACGCTCGGCGTTCCCTCGTTCGACCGCTACTGGGCCTATCGCTTTATGCATGCGCTGGGTTCGCCCAACGTGTACGGTGCCGATGGTGCCTGCGAGGTAAGTCGTCTCACCGGATGGGAGCACAGCCTGGGCTACAGCCCCGCCTCCGACCTGGCGCATACCGACTGCATCATGTACCTGGGGCGTTCCATCGTCGATTCATCGACGATGGGGGCCGTCGATGCGCTCAACGATGCGCGCCGGCGCGGGGCGAAGATCATCGTGGTTGACCCCCGGCGCAGCGGTTCGGCCGCGCTTGCCGATCGCTGGCTCCGCGTGCGTCCGGGCTGCGACTTGGCGCTGCTGTTGGGTATTGTCCACGTGCTCATTGCCGAGGGCCTGTACGACCACGAGTTCGTTGCCCGCTATACCACGGGTTTTGACGAGCTGGTGCAGGCGGCCAGTGCTTGGACGCCCGAGTGGGCCGAGTCGATGTGCGACGTGCCGGCCGCAGAGATTGTCGCCACGGCGCGCGATCTCGCTGCCGCCGCGCCTGCCGCTGTGGTGGATGCGGGTTTTCATGGTGGCATCGGTATCGCGTATGCCAATAGCACCCAGACCGCGCGCGCTATCTGCTTGGTCGACGTGCTGCTGGGCTGCATCGGACACGCGGGCGGTGCCCTCAACCCGCCCACGCCGCTTGTGTTGGGCGACCTCGATCCCGCACGCTTTGCGACGCCGCCGGTGCCGCGCGGGCCCAAGCTGGGGTCCGAGCGCTATCCGCTGGTCGATCCGGTGCGCGGCCTGTGCACGACCATCGGCCAGTCGATTCTTGCCGGCGATTTGCGTGGGCTCATCGTCTATGCCAGTAACCCCGGTGCGGGCTATGGCAATGCACAGGCTTGGTTGAGTATTTTGCAGCAGCTCGACTTGCTCGTGACGATTGATATTCGCTGGTCCGAGACGGCGCGTGCTTCTGATTTCGTGCTGCCCGACGTGACGTATCTGGAGGCCGACCGCGGTGTGGGAACGGTCGTGGGCCGCAACGACGCGCGCGTGTTCTACCGCAACGCCGTGCTGCCCGTGTTGCATGGCGACACGCGTCCCGGTCGGGAGATCTTTGCCGGGTTGGCTGCGGCCTGCGGCGTGGGCGAGTACTTCCAGTTTACGTCTGACGATCTGGCGGCTGCCCAGGTGGCTCCGTTTGGGATCGACCTCACTGCGCTCAAGGAGCGCGGTTGGGCTGACACGGGCGTGCAACTGCCGCCGCGTACGGGCGAGCCTGTGATTCCGCTCGACGGCGGCAAGATTGCGCTGGTAAGCGATGTATGGGAGCGCGCCGGCCTGGGTCGTGTGCCCGGCTGGATTGCCCCGATGGTGGAGCCAGGGCCGGGGATGTTTCGCCTCATTAGCGGCAACCGACCCTTTGAGTCGCACACTTCGCGCAGACTTGCTGCGGCGGGTGCCGCCGAGGCGGGCTCGGATCTGGATGCCGTGCAGATGAATGCCGATGCTGCTGCGCACATGGGCATCGCCGACGGCGAGGTCGTCGAACTCGTGAGCGATATGGGCCGCGATCGCGTGCGCGTGGAGACGACGCCGTATCTGCATCCGGCGTGCATCTTCACCTCGGCCGCTCCCGGCGGGCGTTCGTTTGGCGCCGATGTCGGTGGCGCTCAAGCCTTGGGCGTGGGTCCGCTCGACCATACGCCGTTGCGTTGGGACCCGTTGACGGGCGCTGCGCTCACCCAGGAAAACGCCGTTCGCGTGGAAAAGATCGCGGCACGCGAGGATAATAGCGATTGATTGACTCAGCCGATCGAATTGGCTGATAGTTTGACGTTCGAACGATTGATTCACCTTTGGTTTTGAAAGGTCGCACATGAGCGATAGCCAGAACATGTCCGATGAGGTACGCGCCCGCCTTCGCGCTATTCCTTCCGTCAACGAGCTGCTCGCAGAGTGGCCGGTTGTGAAGGCGGCGGGGGAGACCTGCGACGCGGTGGTGCATGCCGCCGTCACGGCCGAGCTCGACGAGGAGCGCGCCGCGATTCGTGCCGGTGCCGCCCCGCGTTCCAAGCGCGACCTGGCCTCGGCCATCGAGTGGCGTGCGCATCGATCCGCACTGCCGAGCCTGCGCCCTGCCGTCAACGCCACGGGTGTGGTCATCCATACCAACTTGGGTCGCGCCCCGCTCGCGGAGTCGGCGGCAAAGGCCGTGGCCGAGGTCGCGCGTGGCTACAGCACGCTCGAGTACAGCGTGGACACCTGCTCGCGCGGGTCGCGCAAGGAGCACGCCGCGCAGCTCATCCGCTCGCTTACCGGTGCCGAGGACGCGCTGGTCGTTAACAACAACGCCGCCGCTGTGCTGCTGGTGCTGGCGACCCATGCCGCAGGCAAGGAGGTCATCGTCAGCCGCGGCGAGCTTGTCGAGATCGGCGGCAGCTTCCGCATCCCCGATGTCATGGCGGCTTCGGGCGCCAAACTCGTCGAGGTCGGCGCCACCAACCGCACGCACCTGGCTGATTATGAGCAAGCCATCACGCCCGATACGGCGATGATCCTCAAGGTCCATCCTTCCAACTATCGCATCGAGGGCTTTCACGAGGAAGTGGGCTCTCGGGAGCTTGCCGCCCTGGCCCACAAGCATGGTCTGCTGTTCTACGAGGACCAGGGTTCGGGCGCGCTGTTGCCCGACGACATCTTGGTGCGCGGCGGCGAAGAAACCACGCCGGCTTCGGTTTCGGCAGGGCTCGATCTGGTGTCGTGCTCGGGCGATAAGCTGCTCGGTGCCGCACAGGCGGGCATTATCATGGGCCGTCGCGATCTGGTCCAGGCCTGCGGGTCGCATCCGCTTATGCGTGCCCTACGCCCGGGCAAGCTCGCACTGGCGGCGCTCGAGGCTACACTGCGCATCTACATGGATGGGGCGGATGTGGCCCATCGCGAGGTGCCGGTGCTAAACATGCTCACGCTTCCGCAGGCTCATCTGGAGCGCCGCGCACGCAAACTGCGCGAGCTGATGGTGGCGGGCCTCGATAAGGCGGGTTGCCCGCGCGCCGTGCAGGTGGAAATCGTCGAGGAGTCGTCGACTCCCGGCGGCGGTTCGCTGCCTACCGTCGAGCTGCCTACCATGTGCGTTGCCGTGCGCCTCGTCGATGAGCGTCTTTCCGTTGACGCACTCAAGCGCTCGCTCGTCCAAGATTTCGACATGCCGGTCGTCACACGCGCCTCGCACGATCGCGTCCTGTTTGACGTGCGTACACTCGTGG
>CABUBS010000087.1 GCA_902489855.1 uncultured Collinsella sp. | reverse complement strand
CGCCAGCGGCAAACTCGCCGGTGAAGGGGTCGACAACGTTGCCGCAGGCGTTGACCGAGACCACGGCGCCCACCTTGATGGGGCCGAGCGCCACGGCGGCAGCGCCAAGGCCGGCCTTCATGCAGGTAGCGGGGCCCATGAGCTTACCCACGGTAGCGCCCGTGCCGGCGCCTACGTTGCCCTGTTCGAGCTTGGTGGGGGTGTTGTCGAGTGCTTCGCGCACGGCGGCGATGCCGGCCTCAATGTCGGGGCGAACGGTGGGGTTACCAAAGGCGAGGTCGAAGATACAGCTCGAGCACACGATAGGCACCTGCGTGGGGCCGACGGGAAGGCCGATGCCGCGGCTCTCAAGCTCGCGAGCGACGCCGCTTGCAGCCTCGAGGCCAAAGGCCGATCCGCCCGAAAGGCAGACGGCGTGGACCTTGTCGACGGTGTTCTCGGGTCGCAGCAGGTCGGTCTCGCGCGAAGCGGGAGCACCGCCGCGAACGTCAACGCCGCCGGTGGCGCCCTCGGGTGCCACGATTACGGTGCAACCGGTGCCGGCCTCCTCGTCCGTATAGTTGCCATAGCAAAAGCCATCGACATCGCAGACGTCAATGGCCTCGAGCAGTGTATCCATGTTTAACTCCTATCGGTTTTCCGCCGCGCCTTGTGCCCGGTCGGGATCCGTACGGTACGCCAAAATTGTAGGCGCTGGGGGATACCCAGCGCCAGATGCAATTACGAGAGTTTTTGAATCGCGCGCGCGACGCGGGCGATGGGTAGGCCCACCACGTTATAGAAGTCGCCCGAAATATCGTGCACGAGCATGCGGCCGCCTGTGCCCTGGATGCCGTAGGCGCCTGCCTTATCCATGGGCTCACCCGAGGCAACGTAGTGCTCGATCTGCTCGTCGGTGAGCTCGTAGAATGTCACGTCGGTCATATCGACAAACGACAGGCTCTCGGCGGCATGCGGGGCGGCCGTATCGCCTGCCTTAACGATGCAGACGCCGGTTGCGACCTGGTGCGTGCGGCCCGAAAGCTCACGGAGCATGGTGCGCGCCTCGCCCTCGGTTGCCGGCTTGCCCAGAATCTTGCCGTCAAAGGTGACGATGGTGTCGGCCGCGACCGTTAGCTCATTGGGCTCGGCATGCTCGGCGGCAACGGCGGCGGCTTTTGCGCGTGCTAAGCGTTCAACGAGCGTAAGCGGGGCCTCGCCATCAAACGGCGTTTCGTCGATATCGGCAGGAATGATGCGAATGTCATAGTCCGCCTCGCGCATCAACTCGATGCGGCGCGGTGATTGCGAAGCCAAAATCATAGTTGGATGCCCTCGGCGACTTTCTCGACGGCCTTGTCGCCGGCGAGCGTGCGCAGCAGCTCAAGCGCAAAGGGGAGCGACTGTGCCATGCCGCTGGCGGTGATGATGTTGCCGTCTTGCGTAACCTTCTCGCCGGTATAGGCGCCTTCGGGGAAGCTTTTCTCAAAGCCAGGGAAGCACGTGGCGTGGCGCCCCTCGAGCAGGTCGAGCTCGCCCAGGATAAACGGGGCGGCGCAGATGGCGGCGACGTGCTTGGTCGCGGCGAACTCGCAGACCACGTCGCAGACGCGCTGATCGGCGCGCAGGTTGGTGGCACCGGGTAGGCCGCCGGGTAGCACGACGCAGTCGTACTCGTCAAAGTCGATCTCATCAAAGAGTGCATCGCAGGTCACGGGGATCTGCAGCGAGCTTACGACCTCACGCGTGGGCATGATCGAGACGAGTGTGGCACGCACGCCGCCGCGACGCATGACGTCGACCATGGTCAAGCATTCAATAGTTTCAAAGCCATCGGCGGCGAGAACGGCAACGCTGGGCATAAGGGTTCCTTTCATAGGGCGGCATACAATTAGCCGTCTTATACCCCGAAGACCCCCGCTTGCCACGCTCGATTTCCCAATGTTTAAAAGGGACGGGGATTAAATAATCATTCGGTACAAATTGATCATTTAATCCCCGTCCCAGAAAAATCATCAGCTAGTTGCGCCTAAGGTGGACGACGGTCTCGCAGTGGAAGGTTTGTGGGAACAGATCGACTGGCGTGATCTTTACGGGGGAGAAGGTGCCTTCTTTGACAAAGCGTTTGAGATCGCGCGCCAGGGTGGCCGGGTCGCAGCTCACATAGGCGACATCGCGAGCGCTTGTGCTGGCGATGAGGTCGATGGCCTCAGGTGCTAGGCCTGCACGCGGCGGGTCGACTACTAGGACATCGGCGTCCTGGTCGGGGAACTCGCGCACCGCGTCTCCGCCAATGACGTCGACGTTATCAAGCTTGTTGATTTCCAGGTTACGGCGTAGATCGCGCACGGCGGGGCCGTAGGCCTCGACGGCAGCGACAAAGTCGCAGCGGCGGGCGAGCGGCAGGGTAAAGGTGCCGGCACCGCAGTACAGGTCCACGGCAAGCTCGTCTTCCTGCGGATCGAGCGCCTCCATAACGAGCTCGATCAAAATCTCGGCGCCCTTGGTGTTGACTTGGAAAAACGATGGGGCGGACAGGCGCATCTGGCCGTCAGCGATGTTCTCGGTCCACGAGCCCTCACCGGCGAGCATCTCCACCTTAGAGACACGGCGGGCCTTCTTTTCGCCCTTGCTCATCACGCGCACGATGCTCGTGGGATGAGCGGCGTCCGCCAGCACGCGGGAGACCTGCGAGCGCGGAAAAGAGCCTGTCGGCGTCCAGAGTGCGACCTCGAGTGCCTTGGTGCGGCGCGATGCGCGAATGCCCACGCGTTCGAGCCCCAAGTCATGGCTGCCGCTTAGATAGTTAAGTGCGCCGACGACCGATTTGAGTGCCTTCGGGAAGCGCTTATCGAACAGCGGACACATATCGACGGTCACGATTTTGCTGGGGTCGACACCGTGCATGCCAAGGCGCACGCGACCGTTGACGACGGTCGGTTCGAGCTCGATTTTATTGCGGTAGCCCCAGTCGTCCTTGGTGTGGCAGATGGGCTGTACCAACTCATCGACCTGCTCAGGAGCGAACTTGCCGATGCGCTCGAGCGTGGAGCGCAGGTTTTGCTCCTTGGCGGCGAGCTGTGCCGTGCGTGAGAGATTGCCCCACGAGCAGCCGCCGCAGATGCCCACGAAGGGGCAGGGAGGCTGAATGCGATCGGGGCTTGGCTCCAGAATCTCGGTGGTGCGGGCGCGCATGAACGACTTGCCGTCCTGTACGACCTCGGCCTCGACGATGTCGCCTGCCACGGCACCCTGCACAAAGACGGCCTTGCCGTTGTCGGCGTGCGCCAGCCCGTCGGCGCCGTAGGTCATCGATTCTATAGTGAGCTTCATATTCCTGCCTGTCATTCGCGTTGTTGTTCGCACCATGGTAGCAGGGAAAAGCGCCCCGCATCCGAGGCTTTCCTCAAATGCGGGGCGCTTCTACAAACTGCTTCTACAAACGACTATTTCGTCTTGCCGGTAATGAGCGTCTTAAGACCCAGGCCGATCAGGCCCAGACCCATGCGCACGCGGCCGGGGCGATGGCGCTCGATGGCCTTGGTCTTGCCAGCGGGCTTATCGCGACGGGCACTCGTCTCGGGTGCGGGCTTGGTGACCTGAGGCTCGGGCCGAGGTACAGGTGCAGGCTCGGGCTCAATGACGGTCGCCTGGACCTTCTGAACCTCGGGTGCGGCCGGCTGCGGCTCAGGAGCAGGGGCGGGCTTTGCCTCGGCGGCGGGCCCCGGAGTCGCGGTAGCGGGCGCGGGCGCTTTCTCCACGGCGGGCTCTGCGGCAGCCTCGGGCTCATTCACCGGGGGAGCGGCAACCGCTTTCGGTTTGGCAGCTGCCCCATGTTCAACCTCGGCCTGAATAGCCTCCTCGGCTACGCGTTCCTTCTCCTGTGCGCGCTGTTGCGCGGCGGCCTCGGCGTTGCGATAGGCACGCTCCAGCAGAGCTTCCTGCGAGTTGAAGGGTTTTTCACCCTCTGCACGCTCCACGGGGACCCAGGTGCCGTCGCTCGTGAGGCTGCGGGCCTTCACGTTGTCCCGCAGCTGCATGCCCATGTACTCGTGCACTAGGGCGCGGCAGGTGGGGTCGAGCACGGGGAAGGCGATCTCCACGCGGTGCTCGGTGTTGCGCGTCATCATATCGGCTGAGCTCAGGTAAATCATGTCCGAGTCCACGCCGAAAGCATAGACGCGCGCGTGCTCCAAAAAGCGTCCGACGATGGAGCGGACATGCACGTTCTCGGTCTTGCCCGGAACACCGGGCTTGAGGCACGAGATGCCGCGGATGATCATGTCTACGCGCACGCCGGCACACGATGCCTCGGCGATCTTGTCGATAACCTCGCGGTCGGTCAGTGAGTTGAGCTTAAAGAACACGCGGGCGGGCTCGCCGGCAAGGGCGCGCTGGATCTCGCGGTCAAGCCCGCGCATGATGAGCGGTTTCAGTCCGACGGGCGCCACACCCAGGAAGCGGTAGTCGCCGCGCAGGTTGCCCAGCGACAGATTGCGGAAGAACAGGTTGGCGTCTTCACCGATGCCGGGATGGGCTGTCATGAGCATAAAGTCGCTGTAGAGTTTGGCCGTCTTCTCGTTAAAGTTGCCGGTGCCCAAAAGCGTGAGGCGGGTGAGCGCCATGCCCTCGCGATAGGTGAGCTGGCAGATCTTGGAGTGGCACTTAAAGCCTTCGGAGCCGTAGATGACGGTGCAGCCTGCCTCTTCCAGACGCTCGGCCCACTCGATGTTGTTCTGCTCGTCAAAGCGGGCGCGGAGCTCCATGAGCACCGTGACCTCTTTGCCGTTCTCGGCGGCATCGATCAGCGACTCGCATAGGCGGCTCTGCTTGGCCACGCGGTAGAGCGTGATGCGCAACGAGATGCACTCGGGATCGTAGGCTGCCTCGTGTACCAGATCCAGGAACGGATTCATGGCCTCGTAAGGGTAGAAGAGCAGCTTGTCGTGCTGCAGCACCTGCTCGCGGATGGAGCGGGTCATGTCGATGGTGGGGTTGGGCTGTGGCTTAAACGGCGTAAAGAGGAGCTCGTTGCGCAGGTGCTCGGGAATCTTGCCCTCAATGCCAAAGACGTAGCCCAGGTTGAGCGGGATATCGCAGGTAAAGACAGAGCGGCGCGAAAGCTCGAGCGCCTTGCGGATAGTCTTGAGCGTCGCCTTCTCGAGCGACCCCGAGACCGCGAGCACTACCGGCTGCAGGCGCAGGCGCTTCTTGAGAATGCGCTTCATGTGCTGGCGGTAGTCCTCTTCCTCTTCGATGCCCTCGCCGTCCGGATCGATGTCGGCGTTGCGGGTGACGCGGATCAGCGCACGATCCAGCGGCTTATAGGAGCCAAAGCAGCTGTCCAGGCAGGCGAGGATGACGTCCTCGAGCAAGATGTAGGAGTAGGTGCCGGTGGGCGAGGGGATCTCGACCACGCGGTTCATCGAGGCGGGAATCTCGATAAGGCCCAGTAGGCTCTCCTCGTCGGTGGCGCCGTCCAGACCACAGGCCAGATAGAGCGCGCCGTTGCGCAGGTTGGGGAAGGGGTGGCGAGGATCGATGACCAGCGGCGAGATGACCGGCGACACGTAGGCCTGGAAGTAGCGGGTTACAAAGGTGCGCTCCTCGGGCGTAAGCGAATCGATGTGGGCGCGGTGAACGCCCAAGGTGTCGAGCTTGCCCTCGATGCTCTTAAAGATGGACTCCCAACGGGTAAGGAGCCCGGGCATTTCGGCCATGACAGCATCGACCTGTTCGGAGGCGGTCATATTGCTCTTGTTGTCGACAGGTTGTTTTTTGAGCTCCGCCAAATCGGACAGGCCGCCCACGCGCACCATAAGGAACTCGTCGAGGTTGGACTCGAAGATCGAGACGAACTTTAGTCGCTCGAATAACGGAACGGTTTCGTCGAAGGCTTCGTCGAGCACGCGGTTGTCAAAGCGTAGCCAGCTGAGCTCTCGGTTTTGCGTGTATGAGAAGTCGCGCGGCGGTTTGCGCAGCTTTGCGGCGGCTTGCTTCTTTTCGATTTTGCTCGGCATATGCATCTGTCCGTTCAGTCCCCACAGGGGACGGTAGCCTAACACTAATCACTATTGTCTCAATTTAGTCGACCTGTGGCACGGACGCATCGCGCGAACGGTATCTTTACCTACTTCTTACGCTGCCAAGGCATGCAACTAACTGCCCAACTCGTTTAGAAACAATCTATATCCATACTCAATTGGTGAGGATGTATGAATAAGAATGATTGAGAGCTGAATATAATCGAATCCAAATTGAATCATGAACAAACGACATATATATGCAGAAAACCGTTTTAGCTATGCAATTCCTAAACATGAAAATATTTGTGCAATCTAGCTTAATTCCTTAGAAAAAAGAACATTTACCTTTGAAAACCTGCTTTAGAGAACCGAAGTGCATCATGGGGGAATCATATGAGATATACCGTTCATCGCACTTTGCTGACCGTTCGGGGGCGAGGTGGAATTGCAGGTGGTTTTTGGATATAACTAGAGCTGTCAGCAAGCAGCGTCCCATACGGAGGGGCGCTGATACATTCGGCCAGTAAGGCCCGAAAGAAAGGTAGGAGGCCATGACGAAAGGTCTGCACGTGCCTTCCGAGATCGGCAAGCTCAGGAAGGTCTGCCTGCACCGTCCCGGCGACGAGCTCCTCAACCTGCCGCCCGACGAGCTCGAGCGACTCCTGTTCGACGACGTCCCGTTCCTGGAGGTCGCACAGCAGGAGCACGACACCTTCGCCCAGATCCTGAGGGACCAGGGCGTGGAGGTCCTCTACCTCGAGAACCTCGTCGCCGAGGTGTTCGACCAGGTCCCCGGCGCCCGCGCCGAGTTCACCGACCAGTACATCGCCGAGGCCGGCATCCGCGGCCAGCACATGCCGCAGATCGTCCGCGAGAAGCTGGACTCCATCGAGGACAACCTCGAGTTCGTCAAGAAGACCATGGCCGGCATGACCAAGTCCGAGATCGACATGCCCCTCACGGCGTCCACGACCCTCGACTCCCTGGTCAACTCCGAGTCCGAGTCCGACCTGATCATCGACCCGATGCCCAACCTCTACTTCACCCGCGACCCGTTCGCGGTCGTCGGCGAGGGCGTCAACCTCAACCGCATGTACTCGGTCACCCGCAACCGCGAGACCCTGTACGGCAAGTACGTCTTCAAGTACCACCCCGACTACAAGGACGTCTCGCTGTACTTCCGCCGCGACTGCCAGTTCCACACCGAGGGCGGCGACGTGCTGAACATCAACGAGAAGACCCTCGCCGTCGGCATCTCCCAGCGCACCCAGGCCGCCGCGATCGACGTCATGGCCCAGAACATCTTCTGGAACTCCGACTCCAAGGTCGAGCGCATCCTGGCCTTCGACATCCCGGTCTCGCGCGCCTTCATGCACCTCGACACGGTCTTCACCCAGATCGACGTCGATAAGTTCACGATCCACCCCGCCATCATGGGCACCCTGCGCGTCTACGAGCTGACCGCCGGCAAGAACCCGGGCGACGTGAACATCCGCCTGATCGAGGACACCCTCGAGCACGTCCTGGAGGACGCCACCGGCGTCGACCAGGTCAAGCTGATCCCCTGCGGCGGCGGCGACCCGATCGCGGCCTCCCGCGAGCAGTGGAACGACGGCTCCAACACCCTGTGCGTCGAGCCCGGCAAGATCTGCGTCTACGCCCGCAACACCGTCACCAACGACGTGCTGTACAAGGAGGGCCTGGACCTTCTTGTCGTGCCCTCCGCCGAGCTCTCCCGCGGCCGCGGCGGCCCGCGCTGCATGAGCATGCCCTTCTGGCGCGAGGACCTCTAAGGTCTTTCAGGACCCGTACAGGTCATAATACATACATCTAGCTGCCATTAGATGTCTCCCATTGGGGCGGTGCGGGTTTTCGCACCGCCCCAATCTTGTATGAGGGACGTCAACACGATTGGATGACTGCTTTTGTAAGGAGCTTGGCCATGGACATCAAGACGATTGGCGTTGAGGAATGGCTCAACGTTTGGGAGAAAAGTGCCACGTGGGACATCGCCCAGTCGACGATCTCGTCGCTCACCATGGGCGAGCTGCGCGCGCTCGATGAGCAGGACGGCGCCACGTTCTACGAGCGCTTGGACCGCGAGAAGATGAACTACGGCTGGATCGAGGGCTCGCCGGAGTTTAAGGCCGTGGTTGCCAAGCTGTATCGTCGGGAGGTCAATCCCGACCACATTCTGCAGACCAATGGCTGCACGGGTGCGAACCTCAACGCCATCATGGCCGTGGTCGAGCCCGGCGACCACGTTATCGCCGAGTGGCCCACCTACGCGCCGCTCTACGAGATTCCGCGCACGCTGGGCGCCGAGGTCGAGTATTGGGAGCTTTGCGAGGAACTCGGCTGGAAGCCCGATATCGAGGAACTCAAGCGCTTGGTGCGCGAATAGGTCTTCGACAACGAGTTG
>CABUBS010000086.1 GCA_902489855.1 uncultured Collinsella sp. | reverse complement strand
GAAGGCCACTTAATGTGGCCTTCGTCTTGCGCAGGACTGTCCGAGCAGCAAACCAAACCCAACTCGCCAGCCCAGCGGCCACCCCTCCCAAAGATTTTCAAAAAAGTTGTTGACGCGCGCGTAACGACTCGTCTAATATATCCCTTGCGCGATGGACCTGTAGCTCAGTTGGTTAGAGCGTCCGGCTGATAACCGGGAGGTCACAAGTTCGAATCTTGTCAGGTCCACCATCAAAACTGTGAAGAGCCCTGGGGCGTTGCCTCGGGGCTTTTTTCTTGTCTGCGATAAATCTCATTTTGGTTTTGTGTGCTGTGCGAAAGATTGGGTAGTATAGCTATTCAATGCGGCGGGCTGCCGCGTGTTAACCGCTACGTACCGGAGGTGTTCCATGGTTCGTGTCGACATAGAGACCATCGTCATGGCCGCCGGTCCCGTGCCATCGCTTATTGTGCTTCGTGAGCGCAGCAGCAAATCGGACTCGCCCGCGCCGCTGCGTTCCCTTTCCATTCAGACTGGTTCGTTTGAAGCTGCTGCCATTAGCCGTGGCATCGATAGCGGCCGCGCCGAGCGCCCGATTACCCATGACCTGTTGCTCGATACTGTTGGCGCCCTGGGCGCCAAACTCGAGCGCATCGAGATCGTTCGCGCCGAGCCGCCGGTGTTCTACGCGACAATCGTCGTACTGGCCGATGGCGAGGAGCGCAAGATCGACGCCCGCCCCAGCGATGCCAGCAGCTTCAAACGAACCAGTCTGAATGGAAAGGGAAATGCCATTGCCCTTGCCGTGCGCAGCAATGCTCCCATGTTTGTGGAGGATGACATCATGAATCGCCTGGGCACTGTTTCTACCCGCGCCGAGGAAGTCGACGACGAGCAGGAGTTCGAGAAGTTCGACGAGTTCGTCCATACGCTCTCCCCCGATGATTTCTAAATGCGGGGCGTTCAGGTTGTGGAGCGTTCGCTGATGGCCGGCGGCATGTCGGCCGAGGCAGCGGCTATCGCGCGCGAGGCCCAGATGCGCTCTGAGGCTTCTGAGGCGGCGCGCATTGCCTATGTGACGCAGGCCCGCACGCTTCGCGAACGCCGCGGCTCGTTTATCAAGATGGTTGTCATCTCCGCCCTTGTCGCGGCAATCTGTTCGCGCCTTCGTGGTACAGTTGGTGCGCTTGGGTTTTCGATCTCTACGGGCCTGGTGATCTGGGGTGTGGTCGACGCGGTAATGCTGACCAGTCAGATCAAGGTGCTCGACAAGCGCGCGATGGATATGATGCGCGCCCGCGACGCTGCCGCCAAGATCGCCGCCGAGGCACAGGAACTGTAACGACGCCGGACTCGATGGGAAGGTCTAAAGATGGCACAGGATATGCAGGACGCCGGTAACGTCTCCGCCGAGCTCGACGCCATGGTGTGTGACCTGATTGGTGCGTTCTTGGACGACCTTGCCGCCGGCGAGAATCCGGGCGTAGTTGTGGCGATTGAGGACGCTGCTTCCAACCGATATCTGGCGGCGCTCGACGAGGACGGCGAAGAGGCGTGCCTCGAGGCGGCCACCAACTTTATCTCCGAACACAAGATGGGTCTTAAGGACGAGGGCCTGGGCCGTATCGCCCGATATGCCATCGGCTACACCGGCTGCGTCGAGGTTGACGGCGGCTATCACGATGCTCTGCTCGTGAGCTTCTTCGAAACCACGCTCGAGAGCGGTTTTTCGGCATATGTGCTGTATGAGGGCATGGGCGCCGGCGATGGTTTTATGTGGAGCGACCCTGAACCTGCAGGTGAGGAAACCCCTCTCATCTAAAATCGCTAAAATAAACGAGTTTTCGGTAAAAGGCTCAATATTCCCGCCGAGCGTTGCATTGCTGGGTGGGTCGCATACGCGTGCCGGTTGTATATAGATAGAAGATAGGGGAACTACATGCGCGTAGACAATCTGAGGAACATCGCCATCATCGCTCACGTCGACCACGGCAAGACGACGATGGTCGACAAGCTCCTGCGTGCCACGGACGCCTTCCGTGCCAACCAGCAGGTCGAGGACCGCGTCCTGGATTCCAACGACCAGGAGCGCGAGCGCGGCATTACGATTCTCGCCAAGAACATCTCTATCGAGTACAAGGACGTCAAGATCAACGTCATCGACACCCCGGGCCACGCCGACTTCGGCGGCGAGGTCGAGCGCGTGCTGCGTATGGCCGACGGCGCCCTGCTGCTGGTGGACGCCTTTGAGGGCCCCATGCCCCAGACCCGCTTCGTGCTGCGCCACGCTATCGACACCGGCCTTAAGATCATGATCGTCATCAACAAGATCGACCGTCCGGGTGCTAACCCCGAGAAGGCCTACAACGACTGCCTGGACCTCATGGCCGACCTGGGCGCCACCGACGACCAGCTTGAGTTCGCCATGGAGCACGTGGTCTACGCCAGCGCCATGAATGGCTTTGCCCGCCTTGCCCCCAACGACGGCAATATGGACATGTACCCGCTGCTCGATATGATCATCGACGACATGCCCGCGCCCGAGGTTGACGAGAACGCCCCGCTGGCTATGCAGTGCGTGACCATCGACCACTCCAACTTCGTTGGCCGCATCGGCATCGGTCGCGTGTACTCCGGCACCATCCATCAGGGCGACCAGATTCTGGTTGTGAAGAACGACGGCTCCAGCGCCACCGCCACCGTCAAGCAGCTCTTTACCTTCGACTACCTGGGCCGTACCGAGTGCCAGGAAGTCGGCGCCGGCGATATCGCTGCCGTCGTGGGTATTGACCGCACCGATATCGGCGATGTCTACACCGATCCTGAGAACCCCGTCGAGCTCGAGCCCATCGAGATCGACCCGCCGACCCTGTCCATCGTCTTTGAGGCTTCGACCTCCCCGCTCGTCGGCCGCGATGGCGACATCGTGGGCGCCCGTCAGCTCAAGGAGCGCCTGTTCAACGAGGCCGAGAACAACGTGACCATGAAGATCGAGGAGCTCGAGGATAAGAGCGGCGTTGAGGTCTCGGGCCGCGGCATTCTGCACCTGTCCGTTCTGATGGAGTCCATGCGCCGCGAGGGCTTTGAGTTCCAGGTCGGCCGTCCCCGCGTTCTGTTTAAGAAGGACGAGAACGGCAACAAGATGGAGCCTGTCGAGCAGGCCGTCGTCGAGTGCCCTGACGAGTACTCGGGCAAGGTTGTTGAGGTCTTCGGTACCTCCGGCGGCATCATGACGAGCATGGATACCTCGGGCATCGTGACGCACCTCGAGTTTAAGATCCCGACCCGCGGCATCATGGGTCTTAAGAACCGCATCATGAACGTTACCCACGGCGAGGGCGTGTTCTACCACACCTTCCTGGAGTATGGTCCTTATGCCGGCGAGATCGGCAACCGCCAGAACGGCGCCATGATTTCCATGACCACCGAGAAGGCCGTTGCCTACGCTCTGGGTACGCTGCAGGAGCGTGGCCAGCTGTTTGTTGAGCCGGGCACCGAGTGCTACGAGGGCATGATCGTGGGCGAGCGCAGCAAAGCTGGCGACATGGTCGTCAATATCGCCCGCACCAAGAACCTGGGCAACCAGCGTTCCTCGACCTCCGATATTTCCGTCCAGCTGGTGCCGCCTCGCACCTTCTCTCTGGAAGAGGCACTGGAGTACATCGCCGACGACGAGCTGGTGGAGATCACTCCCAAGAACATCCGCCTGCGCAAGCGTCTGCTCAACGCCACCGACCGCAAGAAGGCTGCCGTCCGCGCCGGCCAGGTCAACAAATAAGCGCTGGGTTTTATAACGTCTAACGAGAAAGGGCGTCGACCGCAATGGTCGGCGCCCTTTTTGGTGCAAGGGGGACGGGTTAGTTTGCACCACAGCTGGGGTTACTATCCCTCCGATCGGCTTTCCAGCCAAAGTAAAGTTGTTTAAACATATACATAATTCCACTGAATATAGCCGGTATGATACAAAACTGTTAACAGGTAAATATCAACTGGTATTAAATTAAAAGACCTATTGACCTGCGGTTTACATGATTGGTATCTATATTATATTTTATGCATTGTGGCATAGACGAACCGTCTTAGAAGGTGCTCCCCAATGGGTTCTTGCAATGCGCTAGGTAGGTTCTCGTTGATGTTGGGGCTTGTGTTCGATCCGACGATTCGCCGTATTCCACACTGTGTTGTAGGAATTAGGGGACAACTATGGACGCACACCGCTCACGGTCGCTGGGTATGGCGGCCCTGATCTTCATTTTGATTAGCCTCACCGCCGCAGTTTTTCACGGTGCAGCCCCCGTGCGCGCTGAGGATGCGACGACGCCGACGCCGATTGTGATTAATGAGAATACGGCGGACGTTACGGTTGGGCTGTATGCCGATAAGGATCGTCAGCAGCCTCTCGGTAAAGAGGGCTCACCCTCGATTACGACAACCGATACAATTTACGGTTTTATGGAAGCTCGTTTTCATGAGAATTGTGGGCCTACACCTGAAAGGCTTGAGGCGATTTATACCTTTCCTGAGTCGATTGTCGTGAAGGACAACGCGGGCGGCGACTTGATGACTGATGATACCGAGAATGCGCAAAAGATGGGAACTTGGCGCATCGAAAAGAACAAGGTCATTTTTAAATACGCCTCCAGCTATCTCAACGCCAATCCATCTTCACTTTACGTAAAGGTTAAATTCGAATTCAAGCTCAAAGACAAAAATCTGGATGATGGGTCAAAAGTCGAATTGAGATTTCCGGGCGTTGGCGAAGCTGTACCTATCGAGATTCAAGATGGCGCGGTCGAGGGAAGTAAGTCGGGTGTCTTTTCTCAAGATGGCACTACTGGAATTGCCAAGATAACTTGGACTATCAATCTGAGTGTTAAGTCGTATGCAACGGATGTAGTGCTGGTTGATACACTCGGCGACTACCTGAAATTTGACCAAAACAGCTTCAAGCTTGATGGAAATCCGATTGGTTCGTCCGTGAGTAATGAGGGGAAAGAGGCAACGTTGTCGCTGGGTAGCCTTTCTAAGGGCGACCATACCGTTACGTACGAAACGACAGTTAGTGCGGACCTACCGTCCACTAATGGTATGCCTATGCAAGGCAAGAACGGCGTGCAGGCAACCTGGGGAAAGGCAAATCCTCGACAATCTCTTTCGATTGAAGGTGCCTCGAATTCATTTCAGTATGACATGATTAAAAAAGAGGCCGGCTCCGGAACGCCGTCTGCTATTACTTGGAAGGTTGTACTCAACAAGGGGTCTCTCAAGGCCGATATGACCGGCTATACCTTCACTGATAGGCTCGATGGCAAACAAACTTATATTGGCAACTACGCGGTCTACAAGGGCGAGAATGCTGACGAAGCTAAAAAGGTCGGCGAGGGAACACCGGGTGAGTCGGAGGATTCATTCAGCTATACGTTTAATCCAAAAGAGGGCGACCGGTATGCGACCTATTGCATCGTCTATCAAACCAAGCTGAAAGATGAGAAATCCTACGAAAAGGTAAGCAACACGGCAACCGTGAAAAAAGAAGATTCAGATCAGCCCTCTGGAGAAAGTACCGAATACTATGCTCGCCCTTGGACGGGCAAGACCATAAGCAAAAAACTGCTTAATAAGGATGAGGCGTCGCGGACCGGAAGGGCAACTTGGCAATTACGCGTAGAGCTCCGTGATTACGTAAATGCGAAAAACCCAGAATCCGTTCTTATCAAAGATACCATGCTGGCGGCTTGGAAGCAGACCATGGGCCCGGATACCACTGGCGGTCAATCGCATGTAGTTGCCATCGGGGACACCGAATTGGACCAAGGTGTCGACTGGGACTTTGAGCGAGGCGCAGATCCGTCACAGGGCAGCAACAAGCATAACTGCAATATCCGAATAACCATTACGGATAAAGTCAAAGATGAGTCCTAGGCCCTTTCGACACCACCTATATTGCGAATCAGCACCGCCGCCCACCCGACCGAATATTGCCGTTCGGCACCGCCATTAAATGCCTTCCCGCGCATCCCCGTTACGCTCGGGCTGCCATGCAGTCCAGAGAACGAGGAGGTTCCACATGGCGAGAAGGATCAGGGCCAGGGAGGTCCTGAGGCTGAGGTCGGTGAACGGGCTTTCGCAGAACGCGATCGCCCGCACCGCCCACGTCTCGAAGCACAGCGTCCAGGACGTGCTGGAAGCCGCGAGGGAGCGGGGCGTCTCCTGGGAGGACGTCGAGGGGATGTCCGAGGAGGCCGCCTACGCGCTGCTGTTCCCCGGCAGGGGCGACGCCGGGCCGGTGCACGCCGACCCCGACTGGGCACGCGTCCACCGCGAGCTCGCGAGGACCGGCGTCACGCTCAAGCTCCTGCACGCGGAGTATGCCGACGGGTGCGCGGAGGCCGGCGCGCCGTCGATGTCCTACGACAGGTTCTGCAAGCGCTACCGCCAGTACACGGTGTCGCGCAACGTGGTGAGCCGCGTCGGGCACAAGGCGGGCAGGAACATGGAGGTCGACTGGTCGGGGCCCACGATGCGGCTCGTGGACCCCGCGACCGGCGAGGTCAGGAAGGTGTACCTGTTCGTGGCCTGCCTCCCGTTCAGCCGGTACAGCTACGTCGAGCCGACGCTCGACATGAAGCAGGATACATGGCTGCTGTGCCACGTGCACGCCTTCTCCTTCCTGGGAGGCGCGACGCCCTGCATCGTCCCCGACAACCTGAGGACCGGCGTCACCGCCCACCCCAGGGCCGGGGAGCCGGTACTGAACGCGGCCTACGAGGAGCTCGCCGCGCACTACGGCTCCGCCGTGATCCCGGCGAGGGTCAGGAGGCCCCGCGACAAGCCGAGCGCCGAGAACGAGGTCTGGGCCGCCGCGACCTACGTGATAGCGGCGCTTCGCGACGAGGTGTTCACCGACATGGCGGCCCTCCGCGCCGCCGTCGCCCGGAGGGTCGCGGAGCACAACGACGCGCCGTTCGCCAAGCGCGAGGGCTCGAGGCGCGAGGTGTTCGAGGAGGTCGAGCGCCCGCTGCTGAGGCCCCTACCGGCCGAGCCCTTCGAGGTGTGCGAGTGGGTCTACGGCCGCAAGGTCCAGGCCAACTGCCACGTCGCGTACGCCCGCAACTACTACTCGGTGAGCCACCTGCTCGTCGGCTCGACGGTCGACCTGCGCGTCACCGAGGGCAAGGTGGAGGTCTTCTCCGGCGGCGAGCGCGTGGCCACGCACCCCAGGTTCCCGTCCTACGCGAGGAACCGCTACTCCACGCGCGGCTCGGACATGCCCGAGGGCAGGGCGTGGTCGGACTGGGACGCGCCGCGCATCCGCGCCTGGGCCTCGAGGGTCGGGCCCTCCTGCTCCGAGCTGGTGGACAGGGTGTTCGCCTGCTACGAGTTCGACGAGCAGGGCTTCAACGCCGCGCTCGCCGTGCTCAGGCTGTCCAGGCGCTACACCCCGGCGAGGCTCGAGCGGGCGTGCGGGATGGCGCTCGCGACCGGGAAGAGGTCGCCGCGCTACCGCGACGTCGAGCCCGTGCTGAGGTCGGGGCAGGACAGGGCGCCAGCCGGCGAGGCGTCCGGGGACTGCGGCTACGTGCGCGGCGCCGGCTTCTACGGGGAGGAGTGAGCATGGACGTCAACGCGGAGACCGCCCGCAAGCTCAGGGAGATGGGGGCGGCCGAGCTGCTCGCCGCCCTCTCCGCCCAGGACGAGGCCGTGTGCGCCGGGATGGCGTTCGCCGAGCGCGTCCAGATGGCGGTGGACGAGGCGCACTCCGACTTCATCACGCAGAAGGTCCGCAACCTGACGAGGAGGGCCGGCCTCAGGTACCCCGAGGCCGACGTCCGCTCGGTCGACTTCTTCGAGGGCCGCGGCCTCGACAGGGTGGCGGTGGCCGAGCTCGCGACCTGCGGGTTCGTCGGGCGCGGCGAGAACGTGGTTCTCCAGGGCCTCACCGGCACGGGCAAGACCTACCTGGCCTGCGCGCTCGCGAAGGCCGCCTGCGCCAGGAGGGTGAGGTCGTGCTACGTCCGCCAGCCCGACCTCGAGGACCTCTGGCGCGAGAGCCGTGACCGGCCCGGCGGCGAGCGCAAGCTCGTCCGCAAGTACGGGGCGTTCGGCCTGCTCGTGATAGACGAGTGGCTGCTCGACAGGCCGGACACCGAGTTCAGGTCGATGCTGCTGGAGCTGATGGAGCTGAGGTACGGCACGGCCTCGACCGTATTCTGCACCCAGTTCAAGAAGAAGGACTGGCACCCGAGGCTCGGCGGCGGGGTGCATGCCGACGCCATCATGGACAGGATCGTGCACAACGCGGTCTGGGTCGACATGGGCGAGGCCAACATGCGGCAGCGCCGCGGATAGACCGGTAGCAATAAAAAAGCACCGGGGCCAGTGTCGGCCCCGGTGCCCAAGCGCGATATCGGCGGTGCTGTTTCGCGATATTCAACAGTGCTCAAGCGAGCAAATACTCA
>CABUBS010000085.1 GCA_902489855.1 uncultured Collinsella sp. | reverse complement strand
GTGATAAGGGAGATGCCGTCGCGGTCGCCTTCGTGTCCATCGTGATCGGCGAGCTCGTCCCCAAGCGCATCGGCCTGGCCAATGCCGAGGGCGTGTCCAAGCAGGTCGTGGGACCGTTGTCGTTTTTCCAAAAGATCGCCCGTCCGCTCGTGTGGCTGACCGGCGCCTGCTCCGATGGCCTGGCCCGCATCCTGCGCATCAAGAGCGCCGACGACCGCCAAAACGTCTCGGAAGAAGAGATCAAGTACATGGTCTCGGAGCAGGACGACCTGCTCGACGAGGAAAAGCGTATGATCCACGAGATCTTTGACTTGGGCGATACCGTTGCCCGCGAGGTCATGGTGCCGCGCGTGGACACCACCATGTGCGAGGACGACGAGACGGTCGCCGACGTGTTGTCCACCATGCGCCAGACCGGCTTCAGCCGCATCCCCGTCTATCACGAGGATCCCGACAACGTCGCCGGCATTGCGCACATCAAGGACCTGATCCAACCCGCGCTCGACGGCAAGGGTGACCAGCCCATCGCCGGCTTTTTGCGCGACGCCACCTTTGTGCCCGACACCAAGGACATCCTGCCGCTACTGTCCGAGATGCAGACCTCGCACGACCAGATCGTGGTGGTCGTGGACGAGTACGGCGGCACGGCCGGCATTATCACCATCGAGGATATCGTCGAGGAGATCGTCGGCGAGATCGAGGACGAGTTCGACCCCGACAACAAGTATCTCACGCGCCTTTCGCGCCGCGAGTGGCTCGTTGATGGGCGTTTTTCGTGCGATGACGCGATTGAGCTTGGTTGGCCGCTCGAGGAAAGCGATGATTATGAGACCATCGCCGGCTGGATTTTGGAGCTTTGCGACTCGGTGCCCGACATCGGAGAGGTGTTTGAGGTCGCGGGGTACAAGTTTAAAGTTCAGTCGATGCGTGGCCAGCGCATCTCGCTCATTCGCGTGATCGCTCCGGCCGAAACCGATAAGAAGGATTCCGAGTCTTCGGCAGAGAAGCCGGCGGCGTCGGGTGCGGGCTCTGTGGATCCGCACGATGGCGACGAGTAGGGCAAGGAAGAGTAGGGGAGAGTTATGGCAGGCCTGTTCAACATCCTTAAGGTCACCGTCAGCGAGGACAAGATCTGCGCGCATGTGCTGGTGAACCCCGGCATGCCGCTCATGACCTCGGAGGATATCGAGGCCACGGCGCGCGTGTATTACCTGGTGCCGGCGATTGCCAAGCACCTGTGCCTGGGTGATTCCGGTCGCGAGTTCCAGGACTGCATGGGCCAGACCGAGCTCTGCCACCTGCTGGAGCACGTGACGGTTGAGCTCATGAACGAGACCGGTCTTGCCGGTAGCATCTCGTGCGGCCGCACGCGCGTAAGCGAGCACGACGAGCGCGTCTTTGAGGTTGAGCTTTCGTGCCCCGATGACGCACTGGCCATTGGTGCGCTGTCGTCGGCTACCTTTATGATGGACTGGGCGTACCTGCACGCCGACCAGCCTGCCCCCGACGTGGAAGGCACGGTCGCGGGTCTGCGCAACCTGGTGTTGGGCATGCGCGCCGAGGCCGAGGGCAAGGATCCTCACGAGGCCGTCGCCGCTGTGAACGGCGAAGATGCTGCCGAGGACGAGGGCGCTGACGAGGGCGATGTGCCGGTCGACGCCGAGCCCGTTGCCGATGCGACCGCCGAGCCCGTTCCCACCGAGCCCCAGGGCGTCCCCAACTTTGACGACGAGCCCCAGGTGGCGATTGATACCGAGGGTGCGGTTGCCGAGAACCACGAGGCCTCCGCTGCCGTCTTTGGCGGTGCGGCGACGGTTCCGGCAGGACCTGCGCATGAGGGCGGCCTGCCGCTCGTGGACGGCGCCGGCGAGGACCCGGGTGCCACGGTGACCATGCCGGCTATGCCCCAAGAGTAGGCCTACGCGTTTATCACCATCACGTACCTGCGCCTTTGCCGTACGCAGATGAGCGGAGCGGCAAGTGATGCGCTGCGGGTATAATGGACAGCATTCAAACGGTGGGCACCGACGTGCCCGCAGGAGAGGAATGATCATGGGTAAGACTTTCAGCTTTGTCTCCGGCGCACTTTTTGGTGCCGCTGCCGGCGCTATTGTCGGCGTTGCTCTGGCCCCGCGCTCGGGCGCCGAGACCCGCGCCATGGCTGCCGATATCGCCAACGACGCCTGGGACAATATGCGCGACACCTACGAGCACAGCGCCGAGGAGGCCCGTGCTGCGGTGAATGACTTTGGCCCGATGGTCGACGCCAAGACCGACGACCTGCGCGCCAAGGTCGACCTGGCCCGCGAGCGCATGGACCAGCTGCGCGAGCAGCTCAACGACGCCATTTCGGGCGGCAACGTGACGCCTGCCGCCGACGTCGTGGTCGAGAACGCCGTCGAGGCTGATACCGAGGCTGCGGAGCCCTCGACCGAGGCATAATGCGCGCCGGGGATTTTGTCGGCGCCAAGATCTATCGCAAGCCTACCGAGGACAAGCGCACCAAAAAGGACGGCACGCCGCGCAGCCCTAAAAAGCTCGGAAAGATTCACTTTCCGGTCTTTACCCCGGGCGGTACGCGCGTGGTCGGCTTTATGGTCCGCCAGTCCGATATCGCGGGCATGATCGAGCGTCCCGACCGATTCGTAGCGCTCGACGCCATTGGTGTCTACGAGGGCGCCATTGCGGTTGATGACGTCAAGGACACGTACGATGCCGCCGCCGCCAAGCGCCTCGACATCAACCTGGACGATTGCATCATCTGGGTCGGTATGGACGTGCGCACGGAATCGGGCGACGTCGTGGGCTATTGCTCGGATGTGGAGTTCAAGCCGCGTTCGGGCACCGTGCAGGCATTCTATGTGACCGCCGGTGCTGCTTCGAGTGTTTTGGTTGGTGACACGCAGGTGCCGCCGACGATGCTGCGCGGCTATGAGAACGGCGCGATGGTCGTCTCGGACGAGGTCAAGTCGCTCGGGTATTCGGGCGGTGCGGCTGCCAAGGCCGCCGAGGCCAGCGTCGTGGTGGGCGACAAGGTCAAAAAGGGCGCCAAGGTGCTCGACGACAAGGGATCGGTTGCCGTGGACAAGGGCAGTCGCGCACTGGGCAAGCAGCTCGGCAAGACGCGCGGCATGTTCAAGGCCTTTAAGGACGAATACCAAAAGGCGAGCGGAGGCTCGTCAAAAGCTACAAAATAGCGACGTACCAAATGATGGGAGGCAAGCCGGAGACCTGTTGCTCCGGCTTGCTGTGTTTATGGGGGAGGGCATATGCGCCAAAACGGATCCAACTTAAACGGGCGTTCGGGTGCGCGTCCGACGGCGCGCCGCGACCTGGGGCAGCTGCCCAGCGGTCAGCGCAAGCGTCACCGTAAGCCCGGCGCGATGTATCTCAACCATAGCCGCGGCTTTAGCGACCGCAGCGCTCGCATCGGCAACAGCCGCACACCCCGTCGTTCGTCTCGCCTGCCCTATGCGCTCATCGCCGTGGGTTGCGCACTCGTGCTGTTTATCGCTGCCGTCGTGGGCTACGTCAACCGCAGCGTGGACGTGGAGCTCAACGGCCAGAAGACCGCAGTGCGCGTCGGCTCTACGCTACAAAACCTCATCGACGACCAGGAGTTGACTGACACCTACGACGCAGGCGACCTGCTGGCCGTTGATGACAGCGTGCTCAAGCGCCATGGGGGCGAAAAGCTGTCGGTGAAGGTCGACGGCAAGCGCGTGAAACAGGGCAAATGGGGTAGCCGCGAACTTGAGGGCGGCGAGAAGGTGACGGTCAAGGATGGCCGTAACACCTACGAGAAGCACGAGGTTCAGGCTACGGTTATCGAGCCCAAGCTCAAGGTCGAGGGTACGGGCGCTATCGAGTATGTGCAGACGTGGGGTGTCCAGGGCCGCTCCGAGGTGTGGGTTGGTGAGCAGTCGGGCAAGACGCAAGACCGCGGCGAGGTTGTGCCCGCCACCGATTGCGTTGTTGCGTGCGCCAGCGTGGCGCCCAAGGGCAACAAAAAGTACGTGGCGCTGACGTTTGACGAGGGTCCGAGCGGCGCCACCAAACAGATCTTGCAGGTGCTCAAGGAAAAGGGCGTCACCGCGACGTTCTTCCTTTCGGGCGATGCGGCCGAGGCCTCGCCTGCCACGGCCAAGGCGATTGTCGATGCCGGGTGCGAGATCGGATCCAACAGCTACAGCGACGATTCGCTCAAGGGTCAGGACCGTGAGGCGGTACGCGAACAGATCCCGAAAGGCACCGATGCGATTAAGTCGGCGACCGGCGTGAAGACGATGCTGCTGCGTGCTCCCTACGCTGCCTTTGACGAGCAAAACTGGATTGATGCGATGGACCTGGTCTCCGCCGTGGTCTCGTGGAATATTGACTCGGGCGACTGGCTGCTCAACGGTGCCGACGAGCAGGTCTCGACGGTGCTCGATTCGGTGACGCCGGGCAATATCGTGCTGCTCACCGATAGAGACGAATGCGCCGAGCAGACGCTCGAGGCGCTGCCGCAGATTATCGACGGCCTCATTGCCGACGGCTACAAGATCGTGACGCTCAGCGACCTGGTCAAGACGGACACGTCGCTGAGCAAAAAGCTCACCTCGCTGACGAAGGTCACCATGCCCAAGGACGCCGTGTTCCCCCAACTTGCCGAGGACGACGACACCACAGAGTAGTCATTGGGTAGTCGTTTAAGAACGTCCCCAATGGCTATGTCACGGATGCGTCAGCGTTTGGTATGCCTGCAATGTGCAGCGCATAAATTCGATGCCGCAGGGCGATGCTGATGCTATAGTTACTGCGGTTAATGAGGGTCAAGAGAAAGGTTACAGGTGAAATCCAAACCTCGACCATACAGTCGATGACCCCATGCAGGTGCTTTTTGCGCATGCACGGGGTGTAAGCGTCGAGCGGCGTGCCGCCCGTGCATGCGTATACATATCCAGAAGCCCCCGGACGCCGCACATGCGGCCGCGTCCGGAGGAATAATGATGGGGAGCACCATTGAATTATCTGAGTGAGATGCTCAAATTGCCGGTCTTGGACGTCGACGGCGAAAAGCTCGGCGTGGTCAACGATTTTGGTATTGCTACCGGCGAAGTTTTTCCGCACGTGACGTCGCTCGCGTTCCGCGGACCCGGCAAGACGCCGTTTATGATCAGCTGGCGCAAATGGGTCGACCGTATCGACGAGACGGGTGTACACCTTAAGACGTCGGCCACCGAAATCCGTTTTTCGTACCTGCAGCCGACCGAACTCTTGCTTGCCCGCGACGTGCTCAACAAGCAGATTGTCGACACGCAGGGCATGAAGGTCGTGCGTGTAAACGACATCAAGTTTTCCATGTCGGGCGAAAATCAGCTGCGTCTGCTGGGCGCCGAGGTCGGTGCCCGCGGTCTGCTACGCGCCATCAGCCCCGCGCTCGAGCATATCGTCGAAGGCTTTATGAAGCACCTGGGCAAGCCGCTCAGTGAGGACATCATCGCTTGGTCCTACATGGACCTGCTCGACCGCTCGACCAAGAACATTCAACTCTCGGTGTCGCACAAGACGCTTGGCGAGCTGCATCCTGCCGACATCGCCGACATTATCGAGCAGCTCGACCCGCGCCTACGTGCGCAGGTGTTTGCGCAGCTCGATACTGCCCAGGCCGCCGAGGCCATCTCGGAGTTCGATGACGACGAGCTTATGACCGAGATGCTCGAGGGCCTGTCCGACACGGACGCATCGTCGATGCTGGCCATGATGGACCCGGACGACGCCGCCGACCTGATCGACGAGCTCGATTACGAGAAGGCCGAGAAGCTCCTGCGCCTGATGGGCGTCAAGGAGGAGAAGGCGATTCGTAACCTGCTGGGGTATGAGGACAACACCGCCGGCCGCATCATGACCTCGGAGTTTGTCTCCCTGCCCGCCACGGCAACGGTCGGTGACGCCATCGAGGCGATCCGCAAGCTCGACGAGGACTTCGAGAGCGTCTACTACGTCTATACCGAGGATCCGAGCGGCATGCTGACCGGCGTGCTTTCGCTGCGCACGCTGATCGTAGCCGACCGCGACGCCACGCTGGGTCAGCTGGCCTATCGCGACCTGGTCTATGTGTCGCCCGACGAGGACCAGGAAGACGTGACGGACGAGATGACCAAGTACGACCTGGTTGCCATCCCTGTCTGCGACGAGAACCGTCATATCCTGGGTATCGTAACCTTCGACGACGCCATGGACGTTATCGCTGAGGAGCATCAGGAGGACCTGCAGATCGCCGGTGTCGGCTCGGGCGATAGCGCGTCGGACGACTCGACGAACGTGCTCAGCTGGTTCGTGCATCGCCAGTACTGGGTTGTTGTATGGGGCATCGCGTCGTGCATCATGGCGACCGTGCTGGGAACGGCGCTCGGCTCCGCGCATCTGGTGGTGTTCCCCATGTGCGCCATGCCGCTCGTACTGCTGGCGGCCTCGCGCATGGTGTCGTTCGTCAAGAACTACTTCCTGGAGTATGACGGTCACGACGACGAGCCCAAGCCGTATCTGGGGTTCTTCTTCCAGAGCACGGGCATGGGCCTGATTCTGTCACTCGTGACCTACCTGTGCGCCCAGCTGGTGCGCACCGCTGCGTTCCCCGATGCGCCCATGTTTGAGGAGCAACTCTTTACCGGGTGCTTTAATATCGCTGCCATCATTTGCCTAGTTGGCAACATGAGCGCCGTGATTTACCTGATGGTGCTGTTCTGGCGTGACGAGCATGACCTCAACACGTCGGGCACCGCCATGAACGTTGTTGCCGTCATGATCTCGTGCGTGGCGTACTGCGCCGCTGCGGTGCTGCTCGCCATGTCGGTCATGGGCTAGGTGGTCGCGTGCAAAATACCAAGCAAAAGTCGGGCACCAAGCAAAAGTTGACCATCGCGGCCATCTTTGGCGCTATGGGTCCCGGTCTGTTGGCGGCGCTTTCGGGCAATGACGCCGGCGGCATTGCAACGTATTCCAGCGCGGGCGCCAGCTATGGCTACAAGATGCTCTGGATGCTTCCCGTCATGACTGTGCTGCTCATCGTGACGCAGGAGACCGCGGCGCGCTGCGGCTGCGTCACGGGCAAGGGCCTGGCATCGCTCATTCGCGAGCGCTTTGGCGTGCGCAAGAGTGTACTTGCTATGGCGGCGCTGTTGATCGCCAACACGGCTGTGACCATTTCGGAGTTCGCGGGCATCGCCAGCGGCCTTGCTCTCTTTGGCGTGCCGGCGAGCATCTCGGTGCCGTTGGTAGCGCTGCTGGTGTGGATGCTTACCATGTCGGGTAGTTTCCAGCGCATCGAGAAGATTCTGCTGCTGGTGAGCTGCGTGTTCGTGACCTATATTGTCGCCGCGTTTATGGCTGGCCCCAACTGGGGTGAGGTCGCGGTCGACCTGGTCGTGCCTAACATTCAAAATGACCCCAGCTACGTGTCGCTCGTGGTCGCAACGATCGGTACCACCATCGCGCCGTGGATGATTTTCTTGGCGCAGAACAACGTGGTCGACAAGAACGCGGGCGAGGACGATATCGTGCTGCAGCGCATCGATACCGTGAGCGGCTCGCTTGCCGCCGATGTCATTGCCGGCTTTATTATCATCACGACCGGTACGGTGTTGTTCCCGGCGGGCATTCAGATTAGCGATGCTGCCGATGCTGCCCGTGCGCTGGAGCCTATTGCGGGTCAGTGGTCCACGGTACTGTTTGCCTCGGGCCTGGTCGCGGCGAGCTTCTTGGCTGCCTGCGTGCTGCCGGGCGTTACGTCGAGCGCTATCTGCGAGGCATTTGGCTGGGAGCGCGGTGCCGACCGCAGCTGGGACGAGGCCCCGGTCTATCGCGGCATCATTACGGCCATCATCGGTATCTCTGCCGTGCTGGTGCTTATGCCCGGCGTCGATCTGTTCCAGATTATGATGACCTCGCAGGTCATCAATGGCGTGCTACTGCCCGTGGTTCTGGTGTTCCAGGTGGTTATTGCCGCTGACCGTCACATTATGGGCACTAACCGCAACGGCCGCGTGTGGAATGTGCTCACTTGGGCGACTATCGGTGTGATTACGGTGCTCACGGTCGTCATGTTTGTTCTGCAGGCGATGGGTTACAGCGCTTAGCGCCTCTTTTGGACTCCAAACAGGCCGCAGCGATGGGCTACGGCCTGTTTTTGTCTGCTATAGGGTGTTAGTTATATGGCAGTGGGCAATAAATGCCAAATATGAGTACTGTTGTCAGGCCAATAGCATTTACGACCAAGAAAATAATGAACATAGTTAAGAATCTGTTTATTAAAAGCGGGTCTCCAAGTCCTAAGCCGGCCATTCTGGTCAACTGGAAGGCTCGCGCGCTACCGCATGAGCGCCATTTTGGGTGGTTTTGCCTGCTACTAAAACGGTAACAGTACTCATATTTGCCACTTTTTGTCCACGACCTCTTGGAGTCGGGTAGCGCGCAGAGATGTGGTGTAAGAGGCGGGGCATGCCCCGCCTCTTCTCTTT
>CABUBS010000084.1 GCA_902489855.1 uncultured Collinsella sp. | reverse complement strand
GCGACGCACCGACGTCACAAAGTGTGTGTTGCCCAGACCGCCGGCACCGCCGGGCGCCACGACGACGCGCTCGCCGTCGTGCACCAGGTCGGCAATCTCGAACATCGGGGTCTGCGTCTCGGGATCGAGCTCGCGCACCACGGTACCCATAGGGACCTTGAGAATCAGGTCCTCGCCGCTCTTACCGTTACGACGGGCACCCTGCCCGTGCGTGCCGCGCTCGGCGCGGAAGTGATGCTTAAAGCGGTAATCGATCAGCGAAGACAGCTGAGCATCGGCCTGGATGACGACATTGCCGCCACGACCGCCGTCGCCGCCATCGGGGCCGCCCTTGGGGACAAATGCCTCGCGCCTAAACGACATGCATCCGGCTCCGCCGTCGCCGCCGCACACGTTAATGCGGCTGATATCGGTGAACTGTGACAACAGAATCGCCTCCTACAAAAAAGAGGGAGACCCTTGAATCCTAAAACTCAAGTGCCTCCCACATATGTGCTCTATGAAGGGTGAATTACGCGTTCGCGAGCGGGCGTACGCTGACCCTGTGCTTGATACCCTTGTGGAACTCAACGGTACCGTCGACCAGCGCGAACAGCGTGTCGTCCTTACCACGGCCAACGTTCTCACCCGGGTGGATGTGCGTGCCGTGCTGACGGACGAGAATCGTGCCCGTGGTTACCGTCTGGCCGGCATAGCGCTTCGTGCCAAGGCGCTGACCGCGGGAGTCACGGCCATTACGGGAGGAACCGAGTCCTTTTTTGTGTGCCATTGTGTATACCTACTCTTTCGTTACGAGTGTAATCTACTCGGCGACGGGAGCCTCGGCAACAGCCTCGGCCTCTGCCTTGACAGCCTTCTTGGCGCGGGACGTAGCCTGGACCTTCACGATCTTCAGCTTGGTGAGCTGCTGACGGTGACCCTTCAGACGACGATAGCGCTTACGCTTGTGGAACTTGAAGACCAGCTGCTTCTCGCCCTTGAACTGCTCAACGATCTGAGCGGTAACCTTGGCCTTGGCCAGCTTGTCGGGATCGGTGACGATCTTCTTACCATCGTTGAGGAAGATAACCGGCAGGGTGACCTTGTCGCCCTCATTGCCCTCGATCTTCTCGACGGTGATGACATCGTCGGTGGCGACCTTGTACTGCTTGCCGCCCGTGTTAACGATTGCGTACATGTTTACTTGCCCTTCATGCATCAGTTAGTGCAACAGCCGAATATAGTAGCAGGCGAAAATACCCCCGTCAACGAGTATGTGGAGCAAATCCACAAGTTCGCACAGGTATGGGGCTGACGAGTCGGCCCTCGTCGTCCTCGCATGCTTGATTCTGACGCTCGACATCGTAGGAGCAGATGGTCACGAGGTCTTGCATACCGGTGGAAACAATAGGTGCATCCACGCCCGGGGTCAAGCCCTGCAACAAAACATCAGCAGCAGAAAGCAAAATTTCCGGACGCATAGAGCCCTCGTTGTCGGCATGGGTGTCGAGCATGAGAACCAAATGGTCCGGGCGCTCCCCCGCCGTGAGCTCATAGCCAACGAGCGTGTGATCCAAATCCAAGCGCTTGCTCTTTTTGCCGCGCGCGTAGTCGATGCCATGATCCGCGCGCAGCGTGTCGATCGCACGACGCACCTCGTCGGCGCTTACGGGCGCCTCGGGATCCAGGTGTAAGTCGATGCGATACGACAGGCGCGTGAGCTGCGCCGTCAATGCCGGCGTGCGCACGTCGATGTACGCCGCCTCGATGGGCGCCAGATCGGCCGGAGACGCCGCAGCCAGGCGCTCAAACGCCTCGTCGAGCGCCACGAACTCGGTCATAAACAGGTCATACCACTCGCAGGTCGACGACGTACCAACCGGTAGCGCCGAAGAGAAGCCCACGCGCATGTGCGGAGAGAAGCCCTGCGTGACGGCATAGGGAAGTCCCGCACGGCGCACGATGCGCTCAATGGTATGGATCACTTCGAGATGGCCCAGGTACTTAAGGCGATCGCGCTTGCCATAGCGAACACGAAGTCTAAAGAGCGTGGGGTTGTCGGTCAGGCGCTCACTCATGCGCGATCACCCATCAATACATTCTTGGCGTGGAGCGTGGGGCAGATCCCGCAGCCGGTGCACGACGTACGGGTGCAGTCGGGAGTCGTGACGCCCTCGAGCGAGCGACGGTACTCGCGCTCGAGGAAACCGCGCGTGCAGCCGGGGCTCACATGCTCCCACGGCAGGCGCCAGTCCAACTCGTAGGGCAGGTGCACGAGCTCATTGAGGTCGATGCCGTTTTTGGCAGCAGCCTCCTTCCAGTTATCGAGCGAGAAATGCTCTACCCAGGCGTCAAAGCGAGAGCCCGAGCGCCAAGCATCGATGATGACGGGCGTCATGTCGCGACCGGCGCGGGACAGCGCGGCCTCGATGAGCGAAGTCTCGGCATCGTGGTAATGCACGCGGACGGCACGGTTGCGAACGCTCGTGATAAGCAGCTTCTGGCGACGCTTGACGTCGTCGTAGTCGAGCTGCGGGCACCACTGGAACGGCGTGGCGGCCTTGGGGATAAAGACCGAAACCGAGATGGACACCGAGATCGAGCCGCGACGAGCCTTGGGCACCACGGAACGACCGAGCTCCAGCACGTGATCGGCCAGATTGGCGATGGCCACGATGTCCTCGTCGCGCTCGCCGGGAAGGCCCATCATAAAGTAGAGCTTCATGCGGTTCCAGCCGGCCTCGAAGGCCGCCTTGGCCGCACGGTCCAGGTCCTCCTCGGTCACGTTCTTGTTAATGATGTCGCGCATGCGCTGGCTGCCGGCCTCGGGCGCGAACGTCAGTCCGCCCTTCTTTTCGCCGGCGACCGACTCGGCCATATCCACGCCAAACGAATCCAGGCGCTGCGACGGAATAGACACGCGAATACCCGTATCCTCCAGGCGACGGTTGAGCCTGCCGAGCACGTCGCGAATGCAGGAGTGGTCGGTCGTGGAGAGCGAGGTCAGCGACACCTCGTCATAGCCAGTCTTTTCCAGACCCTGAATCACCGACGAGACAATCTGGTCGGCCGAGCGCTCGCGCACCGGGCGATACGTCATGCCAGCCTGGCAAAAACGACAGCCGCGGGCGCAGCCGCGCAGGATCTCGATAGACAGGCGGTCGTGGACCAGCTGCGCATAGGGCACGCACGACTGCGACAGCGGATTCGTGGCGCCGAAATCCTCGACGACGCGCTTGTAGACCACGGTCGGCGCATCCTTGCCCTCACGCGGCACGGTGTAGCCATGCGGCGAGCAGGGCTCGTCGTGACGAACCTCATAGAGCGACGGCACGTAGTTGCCGGCAATGGATGCAAGCTGCTCGACAATCTGCGCGCGCGGGACCCCTTCGTCACGCAGGCGGCGATGCAGCTGGCAGGTCTCGAGCAGCGATTCCTCGCCCTCACCGATGAGGATGGCATCGAAGAAGGCCGCGTACGGCTCGGGGTTGTACACCGAGGGACCGCCGGCGATGATGATTGGGTCGTCTTCACCTCGGTCGGCCGCTAACAGCGGAATGCCAGCGAGGTCCAAAGCCTCGAGGAAGTTCGTCACCGCCATCTCGTGCGGCACATGCAGACCGACGATATCAAACGAAGCGACCGGCGCTGCACCCTCGAGCGATAGCAGCGGAATACCCGCCTCGCGCATGGCGTCGCCCATATCGGGCCACGGCACATAGCCGCGCTCGCAGGAGATGCCCTCGGCCTGGTTAAGGATGTTGTAGAGGATGGCGATGCCCTGGTTGGGCAGACCGACCTCGTACACATCCGGATAGATCAGGCAGCAACGGTAGTCGGCATCGGCCTTGGAAAGCGTGCCCCACTCGTGATCGATATAGCGGCTCGGCTTCTCGACCTTGGCGAGCAACGGCTCAATTAAATGAAAACAGTCTTGGTATGCAACGCGCAACGGAAAACCCCTAAGCAGCGAGATCGGATGCGTCTTGGTAGGACGCCATAGGACGGGTAGCGCCCGCGACCGTGGTCACCAGATCGCGAACGCGGGAGAACGTGGCAGTGACCACCTCGTTGGCACGGCTGTAGTCGACATCGCGCTCGTAGAGCGAAACAAGCGCACGGCCCATGCCGTAGGTGCCCGCGGCAGCAGTGAGCGCCTTGACGGCAAACCCAATATGCGGCGTCTGTTTGACGAGCGCGCGGGTGACCGCGCGGATCACAAGACCGCCGGCAAGCACGCCCGCGACCTCGTAGCCGCGCTCAGGCTTAATGCCGCGTCCAAAGACGGCAGCGAGCTCAAAGAGCATGCCCACCTGCGCCAGCGCCATAACGGGATAATCGGCGCCTGGCAAAAACACCAGTGCACCGGTCGCCATATTGGTGAGCGCGCACGAGGTGATGATACGATTGGCCGCCGCGATGCGCATGAAGGCAAAGTTCGCCGCAAAAGCCGTTTCCTTGTCGGTGCGGTCGAGAATCCAGCGGGCAAGCGTCTCGAGCAGATACGTCTTATCGATTGCCGCTACCACGCCGAGCATGGGCGTGGACTCCTCGATAAACGGCACCTCCACAGCAGACTCGGCAAGCACGCACACGGGCGCGCCGGCGATCACGAGCTCCTGCACGGCACTCTCCAAGCGGTCGGAACCACACGAGAGCACCAGCACCACATCGGTATCGGTCTTTGGAGCAATTCGCTCCTCCCCCAGACGCTCGACGCGCACAATGCCCGAGGTCGTCTGCGGCACAAAGGCGTCACGCACCGTCTCGGCCAGAAAGCGCGAGGCGGACGAATCCAGATAGACCGAGACGCGCACCGGCGTATCGGAATCCTTCTTAACGGACGCGCCCATCTTAAAAGCGCGGGTCAGCTTATCTACGGGAATTTTCATAGCAAACCCCTCCAGCGGTTACGCGGCGCCCGAACGATGCCGCCATATGGATTGTACGATACCCACCGTCAGCAGCTGAATCATCATCGAAGACGAACCGAAGCTAATAAACGGTAGCGGAATACCGGTAATCGGCATCATGCCGATGCACATGCCGATGTTTTCGAAAGTCTGGAACGCCCACATGCCAACGATGCCCACACACGAAAGACGCAAAAACAGCGACTCGCACTTAAAGGCGACGCGAATCGTCGAAAAGATCAGCAGCACGTAGAGGCACAGGAGCAAAAAGGAACCGCAAAAGCCAAAGGTCTCGGACAGGAAGGCGAAGACGAAGTCGGTGTGGAACTCAGGCAGAAAGCCGCCGGCCGACTGCGTCGCATGCCCCAGGCCCTTACCAAAGAAGCCGCCCGAGCCAACGGCGATAAGCGACTGCTGCAGGTTGTAGGCATCGTCCGAATCGGCATTATCGGGGTCGATAAAGACCGTCAGACGGTTCATCTGATACTGCTTGATGAGCACATCGTGGCCGAGCAACGAATCAAAGACCGAATCAAGCGCCAGGACGAGGGCCACCAGGCCCACGAGCAGGGCCAGGGTCGACAGCACCCATTCGCGGCGTGCACCGCTCATGCAGATGACGATGGCGCCCGAAACCAGCACGACCAGGCCCGAGCCCAGGTCACCCATGGCAACGACGGCCAAAAACGGAATGGACAGCATGCCGCAGAGCTTGACGTAGTCGCGAACGGTATCGATGCGACCGTTATACTGCGAGCCAAGCGTAGCAATAAAGAAGATGGTGATGAGCTTGGCAAGCTCAACCGGCTGGAACGTCAAGCCGATACCGGGAATCTTGATCCAGCCCGTCATGCCCAGACCGCCCGTATAGGACAGACCCGGAATCTTGGGCGAGAAGATCACGATCAGGTCGATGACGAGCAACGCCGTCGAGAAATTGGAAATACCGCGCAGGTCGGTTCGCCAGACGAGCACCGCCAGCACCGCTCCGATGCCAATTCCCAGCAAATGGCGCGAGAACGAAGCATCGGCCTTAAACTGCGAGGCCGACCAAATGATGATGGCGCCATAGGCAACGAGCGCCAAGGTTGCCAGCAGCACGCCGATGTGCACCTTTTGGCGAAACGTGCCGCGCGAGGCCGAAAGCTGCTTGTTGACACGGTCCAGGCTGCTGCGGGAACCGGTTTTAGTTGAGCGGAACAGGTCCGCCGGCGAAAAATCCATCGCAACCTCCTATCGAACCGAAGAATCGCCCGTGGCAGAAGATGTGTCGGGCTCGTCATAGATGACGCCGAGCACATCGCGCACGACATGCATCGCCGTGTCCGATCCGCCACCGCCCTGCTCCAAGACGGTGGCGATCACGTACTTGGGATCGTCGGCCGGTGCGTAGGCGCAAAACCACGCATACTCGTCCTCGCCGCTCTTCTCGCCCGTACCGGACTTGCCGTACACCTGGGGCGTCAGGCTGCTAAAGTGCGCCGCCAGCGACGTCGAGGCCGTGTAGATCACGTCATGCATACCGTTGCGGACCAGCGCCAGGTCGGCATCGCTATTGATCTGGGCCTCCAGACGCTTCTTTTTACCCTTGCCGTTGTACTTGTAGGCATCGCCGTCGCCATCGCGCGACACCGCCGACAAGAACACATGGGGCACATACTGCTTACCGCCGTTGGCAAGGCCCATGTAGGCGCACGCCATCTGCAGCGGCGTCACCAAAATGTCGCCCTGGCCGATAGCGATGTTAGTCATATCGCCGGCGTTCCACTTGCGGTCCTCGGCAGAAGAATCGGTAAAGTAGGACTCTTTCCACTTGGCGTCGGGAATGCGGCCCGTGCCCTCGCTTGGCAGATCGATGCCGCAGGTCTTGCCCAGGCCCCAACGGCGAAAGACCTCTTGCAGACCCTCGGGATGCTGGTCGTTGTAGAAAAACGCCTTGCCCATATCGTAGAACACGGGGTCGCACGAGTTGGCAATACCCGACTGCAGCGTCATGGTGCCGTGACCAGACGTCAGCCAGCAGCGCTTGCCCCAAGCCTTGCCAAGGCCCGTCCAATACCCCGTGCAGTTGGTTGTCTGCGTTGAAGTGTAGGTTCCAAACTCAAGACCGGCCAGAGCCGAGAGCGGCTTGATGGTCGAAGCCGACATATACTGGCCGCTAATGGCGCGGTTGAGCAGCGGATGCGAACCCTTGTCATCGTTGAGCTCGGTCCACACGTCGTTGGAAATGCCGCCGATGAACACCGACGGATCAAACTTGGGCTCGCTCGCCATGCCCAGAATCTCACCATTGTTGGGATCGAGGCACACCACGGCGCCGTTGCCGGCATTGCTATGGCCCGTGGTCTTGGCAAGCTCAATGGCATTCGCCAGAGCCGTCTCGCAGGCCTGTTGAATCTTAAGATCGAGCGTAAGCTTAATGTCAGAACCGGCCTTGGCGGGAACGGCGCCGGCTTGACCGGTCACGTTACCCGAGGCGTCAACTTTCACGGTCTGCTCACCACGAATGCCCTGCAGCAGATTTTCGTAGTAAATCTCTACGCCCGCCTGGCCAACAATATCGCCCGATTGATACGAGATCCGGCCAGCCGCGCTATCGCTGCCGTCCGACGACTTCTTATTCTGGGCCTCGAGCTGCTCGGAGGTAATGGTGCCGGTATAGCCCAAGATATGACATGCCGTCTCGCCATATGGATATTGGCGCTCGGTACGCTCGGCAATCTTGACGCCTGGGAACTCGCCGGCGTGCTCCTTGATATAGGCAACCGTGGAGCGACGGACGTCCGTCGCGATGGTATGCAGGCTCTGGGCGCCCTCCGTATTGTCCTGGATATTGCGCAGAACCGCCACGTAGGGCATACCGAGCACGTTGGCAAGATGGCGAACCAGAACCTCATCCTCCGCAAGGTCGCGGTAGGCCACGACAGCAAGTGAGGGACGGTTCTGGACAAGCGCCACGCCATTGCGGTCGAGGATGCGACCGCGCACAGCGGGTGTGGTAACGGTGCGAGTCTGATTGCTATTGGCCTGCTTCTCGTAATAGTCCGACGAGACCATCTGCATGCCCCACAGCTTGACGGCAAGTGCCGCAAACATCGCGCCCACACCCGTGGTGAGGATGGAAAAGCGGCCCTTAAAGGCGGTCGACGCGGTATTGCCCTCGCCCTCGGTGGCGCGCGGGGCCGTTCCATGCTGCGTATCGTAGGTAAAACGGGAATCGCCGCGACGCATGATGACCAGCGCGACCACGATGGCCACAACCAGCACGATACCGGCGATAATAACCGTCAACTGGGAAGACATCTACGGGCCTCCCCTATTTGAGCTTGCGGGTCTTGGGCTTAAAGCGCATACCCGTCTGGCGTCCGCCACGTGCGGAGAATCCATAGCCGGACTGCGGCACGACGCCGGACATCAAAAACGGAATGGCAACCAGACCCGTCAGGATCGAGGACGGCAGCGCATGGCCGAAGATCGCCACGACAAAGCTCGTCTCCAAACCCATAAACAGCAAGATGATGCTGTAGATCACATTAATGACGAGCGCGAAGGCGCCCACAGTGACGCCACGCGCACTCGGGGTACCGCCCGTCTGACCGACGGCGCTGTGCACCAGGGCAAAAGAACCCACGGTCAGCAGGAGCGACATAACGCCCACCGGCACGGCAGCGGACAGGTCGCTCC
>CABUBS010000083.1 GCA_902489855.1 uncultured Collinsella sp. | reverse complement strand
CCGCGACCGCCGCGGTCGTTACCACGGTTGCCGCCAAAGCCGCCACGGTTGCCACCGCGATCGCCATAGCCACCACGGTTGCCGCCAAAGCCGCCGCGACCGCCACGGTCGCCGCCACGGTCACCAAAGCCGCCACGACCGCCACGATCGCCACCGCGGCCACCACGGTCGCCGCCACGGCCGCCGCGATCGCCAAAGCCGCCACGACCGCCACGGTCGCCGCCACGGCCACCACGATCGTCACGACCGCCGCGAGGACCGCGGTCCTCGTCCAGGCCCATGGCGACGAGCGGGGCGATAACCTTATCGAGGGCAGCCATGAGCTCGGTGGCCTCCTCGTAAGAAAGCTCGGGCAGGAGCTTCTCCTTCTTGTTGGCAAGCTCGGTCAGGCCCTCGGCAGCATCCTCAGCAGCGAAGACGACGATCTTGCGCATGTCGCCCTCGGCATCGTCGATGCGACCGACCAGGTCGGCAGCCTCAGCCTCGGCCATCAGGCCATCGAGCTCACGAAGGCGCATGCCCAGCAGATCGGACATCTCCTTCTGCTCCATCTTGGGCTTGAGGTCAAGGAGCTTGATGGCGCGCTCGATGTTCGCCATGCGCTCGGCCTTGGCCTCCTCCTCCTTGGAAATAGCAAAGCGACGGCTGCGCAGCAGGCGGGCGGCCTTCTGCATCTTGTCCATCAGCTCTTCGTCATCGTAATCAGCGGCGGCCTCGACAACCTCGGCCTCCTCCTCGGCGGAAGCCTCGTCAGCAGCCTCAACCTCGGCAGCTTCGGTCTCCACGGTCTCGACTGCCTCAACCTCGGCAGCCATGGTCTCGTTCTCGGTCTCGTTCATGATCTCTTCGTTCTCAGACATGAGACTCCTTCTTGGCCCTCTCGGGCATCATCGCCCCATTCGCGGGGCCCGTCGCGCACTCTTTGCGCTTATTAATCATGCCTCTCGGCAAAACGTCCATTAGTTTATGGTGTCGTCCGCCAATCTAGCTGCAGAATCTATGTGCACACATTAATGCGACATGTGCGACTCGCGGCGAGCGTACGCAACCGACACCACAAATCCGACTACGGCAATAATGGCCGCCACGCGCACGGCGGCGGCAAAACCAATCGCCTGGGCAACACCGGCTGCCGTGCCCGCAGCGCCGGCAGCCGCCGCAGAACTCGAAAGCAGGCCGATAAACAGCGACGGACCAAACGACGCGGCAATCATGTTCCACGTATTGAGTAGCGCCGTTCCATGAGGATGCTCGGCGGCGGGCAGTGTCTCAAGGCCAGCCGTCTGCGAGGGGCTCAGCACCAGGCCAACTCCGGCATACACGACAACGGTCAGCGCCACGACAATACCGATGTTTATGCTTGCAGCTGTCATCGAGATGGCAATCTGGCCAACGGCGATCAGGGCAAATCCAATCGGCAGCAGCGGCCATGCACCATGGGCGTCCATCACGCGTCCGCCCGCAATCGAGGTCACGGCGTTGCAGGCAATCGCCGGCAAAATGAGCAAGCCCGCAACAAGTGCGGTCATGCCGTATGCGCCCTCAAAATAGAGCGGCAACAAAACGCTCATCGAGAACGTCGTCATCATCGACACCACCACAAGCAGACACGCAGGCCAAAAACGAACGCTCGCCATGGGACGCACGTTAAGCACCGGATGCTCGAGCTTGAGCTGGCGGGCCGCAAACAGGCCGAGCAGCACAATGGCGGCGAAAAGCGTCACGATACCGGCAATCAGATTGGTCGAGAACTCGCCTACGGAATACACAAATGCCGTAATACCGGCGGCGAGCAAAACAACCGACAGAATATCAAGCGTGGCGTTCGAACGCTCTCCGACATTCTGAACAAGCTTTACGCCCGCCGCAGCGACCACAATGCCGCCCACCAGCGGCACTACGAACACCGCCCTCCAAACAACGTGCACATAAGACCGCTGATCACGGGTCCAAACGCCGGCCCCAGCGTAATGCAGGCTCCGCCCAGGCTCAGATAGAGACCGAGCTTCTCGCGCGGAGCGCAAGACAGCACCACGTTCATCATGAGCGGGAACAAGATGCCCGATCCCGCAGCCTGCAAAATACGGCTTGGCAGCAAAACGCTAAATGACGGAGCGAACAGGCACAGGACTTCGCCGGCGACCATGCATCCGCATGCGAAAAACAGCAGCTTGCGCGTCGAGAAACGGCCGGACAGGAAGGCCATGATGGCCGTAAAGATCGACGTCACGATCATGTAGCCCGAAACGAGCCACTGCGCCGTGGTGGCACTCACCGAAAAGGCCGCCATAATGTCGTGCAACGCCACGTTAATGATGTTCTCGTTAAACGCGGCAACAAAGGCTGCAATATACATTACGACGAGAATCGCCGCAGTGGCCGATGGCGCTACTTGAACTTGTTGCTGAGATTTGCTCCCCATGCATTTCCTTCCTCTTGGAACGACAGTCGCATCGCCCCAGAGGAACAGTCCAGGGCGAAAAATGAGCCCTAGACTTACGCCAGACGCCGTACTCGACGAGTCTGACAACATGGTCCAACGTCGAAAGATTGTAACGCGGACGCACAGCTTTCCTTCCGCGCTATTATTAAAAGTCCACGAAAGCATAAGACATGAGGAGCCCGCCATGATTAAGCCCATCATGAAATCCGAGTTCTTTTTGCGTCTGCCTTCCGAAGACGCGGGACCCGACGATGCCGCGACCGGGCAGGATCTCCTGGATACGCTCCACGAGCATGAGCGCGAGTGCGTGGGCCTCGCCGCCAACATGATCGGCGTGCGCAAACGCATCATCTGCGTAAAGGACGGCAACAGGACACTCCTGATGTACAACCCTCAAATTCTTGAGCAGGTCAATGCCTATCAGACGAGCGAAGGATGTCTCTCGCTGATCGGCGAGCGTCCCTGTACCCGCTATCGCCGCATTAAGGTTGAGTATTTGGACGAGAACTTCGTCCACCGCATCAAAAACTTCTCGGGCTACACCGCCGAGATCATCCAGCACGAAATCGACCACTGCAATGGCGTCGTGGTTTAGGCCACCTGCCAAAATGAGGGTACCGGAGGCCTCCCTATGGATATCAGCCGCTTTGGCGAATTCGCCATCTTAGCGCAGTCACGCACGTTTCTTGATGCGGCGGAACTGCTTTTCATGTCGCAATCAACCCTCTCCAAGCACATCATGGCAATGGAGCACGAACTCGGCTGCAAGCTCATCGATCGAAGCCAGCGCCACGTAACACTCACCGCGCAAGGTGAAGCGCTCCTCCCCTATGCGCAAAAAATTGCGACGCTTCAGCACCGCTATCTTGCCGCCATTCAAATAGGCGCAGGTGAGCCGCTCGAGCACCTCACCGTCGGTTCTATCCCCATTATGGCCCCTTATGGGATCACGGACGCCGTCATCGATTTTCAGCAGGCGAACCCCTCATATTCTGTCGAGCTCATCGAGGGCGAGGGCGACACACTCAAGCGCATGCTCCTGCACGAGGACATTGACCTGGCCTTCATCCGTGACGGCGGCGCCATCGAGCCGGAGTTCAAAAAGATTCCCTTTACGACCGACCGGCTCGTGGCCGTCCTTCCGCTCGACCATCCGCTCGCCGAACGTGACGCCGTTGAGATAGACGACCTTATCGACGAGAATTTCCTCATGCTTCCCCAAGGCTCGTTCGTAAGCGAGCTCGTCCTTTCCCTTTGTCGCGAAGCTGAATTTGGCCCACGTGTTACGTTCACCGGCAAACGAGCCGAGAACATCATCTCCCTTGTCGCGCGCGGCGCCGGCGTCTCATTCCTCATGCGCAAGCCGGCGGAATCGCTTGCCAGCGGAAAGGTAGCCCTGGTGCCGCTTGAGCCCGCGACGACCTCCGAGGTCAGGCTCTACCTCAAGCGGAACGCCGCGCACTCGCAGGCGGTCGTCTCGTTCATCGGCTTCCTCCCCTACCGTCAGCTCCTGCAGGGCGACCGTACATCTTCCACCGCGGCACGACCGTCATAATCCCCGCTGCTCCACAACCGCAGACCTGTGTCCGCAAACACGCTGACAACGGCACATAATACAAATATGCCTCGGGCGGCACGTCGCCGCCGAGGCATATTTAGTTAAAGTGCGCAGAAAGACTAGTCCACCGAGATGTTGAGTGCCTTACCGCCCTCGTCCTTCTTGGTACCGATCACCATAGCGGCGACAAGAGCCAGAACGAAAGCGACCACACCGGAGATGACAAGGCCGATAAAGCCCGTGTCGATGCCGGCAGGGTTAATAAAGCTCGGGAAACCGAGCGGGCCGGAGGCGCCGAAGGCATAGAGCTTGGCACCCATGAGGCCGGCAATGGCGCCGCCTACACCAGCGGAAATAAAGGTTGCCCACATAAGGCGCTTACGCGGCAGCAAGATGGCGTAAAGCGCAGGCTCGTTGACACCGAAAATCGAAGAGACAAGGGCGGGAATGTTGACGGCAGCATTTTCCTCGGAGTCCTTGGTTCGGATGATCATGCCAAGCACAGCGCCGGCGATGGCACAACCGCCTGCATACACGAGCGGGTTAATGAGGTCATAGCCGTAGGTTGCGACATCGAGAAACCACAGCGGGATGATACCCCAGTGCAGGCCGAACATGACGAGCAGGCTCCAGAACGTGCCGATGACGAAGCCGGCGATGGCGGGTTGGAAGTTGATGAGCATCAGAATGATCTGGGCAACGATATTGGAGAGGACCGTCATGACCGGACCGACCACAAGCAGGCCAAGGATGCCGCAAATGAGGAGCGTCAGGATGTTGGAGAAGAACGAGCTCACAAGCGCGGGCAGCGCGTTAGAAAGGGCCTTGTGTACCTTGGAGGCAATCCAGACGATAAAGATCGCAGGCAGAATCGTCGATGAGTAATTCTGCATGATCAGCGGGATGCCAAAAATATCACCGTAGACATTGGACTCGAAGACCGTGCCGGCGCCGAGCGTGTAGAGCGGATCTCCGCCCATAAGGCCAACGAGCGTCGGGTAGACGAGGATACCGCCGAGCGCCATTCCCATAACGGGCTTAAGTCCGAACTTCTTGGCCGACGTCCAGCCAATGATTAGCGGAAAGTAATAGAAGACCGAATCTCCGATTGCCGAGAGCGTCACATACGTATTGCTGTCCTTGGCAAGCCAACCGGCAACCGTGCAGAGCGCGAGCATCGACTTGATAAAGCCACCGGCCATAAGCACGCCAAGAACCGGTTGCAGAATCTCGGAGATGATGGCCAGCAGACGCGAGAATGGATCGCCCTTTTTGACGTCGTCGCCTTCATCGATATCGAGTGCGGGTTTGGAGTCGAACCCGCCAATCTGAACAAGGTCGTTGTAGACGGCCTCGACAGTGGCACCAATCACGACCTGATACTGTCCGCCGGCCTGGATGACGTCAACGACGCCCTTCGTCGCCTTAAGCTCATTGGTCTGGGCGAGCGATTCATCCTTGAGGTGGAAGCGGAGACGCGTAATGCAGTGGCTCACGTCTAACACATTGTCTCGACCACCGACCTTTGTGATGATTTCATCGCAAAGCTTCTGGTATTTCATGGAATTCTCCTTTTTCTGAGCGGGGTATAGCATCGATTTCATGCCTCCGTAGTCGACGTGGGAGGGCAAGGAACCCGCTTCCCCCTTTGAAATCCGCGGACGCACGTACGCCCGGGATGCGAAACGGCAGAGAAGATGGAAGATGCCGATCACATGGCGGCGAGCCTCATTGGCCCATGTCACGCAATCAGGCCTACAAACGCGAATCTGCTGCGCCGAGAAGTCTCGTCGTCTGGCAGAACTTGTCACACAGACGTTCCGGTTCGCCCTGGGGAATCTGAGTACGCTCGGTCTCAAAGGAGAGGCCATACTCGCGTGCCGGAAGGAAATACTCGAAATAGCCGTTGGTGTAACCGCAAACTATTCCCTCGACCGGGCATTCGCGCTTCATGCGAATACCCAGGTCGCTGCCGAGCTCACTCGGGAACACAAAGAGATGCAGGCCGCCCAAACTGATGACGGCACACTTAAGCGTGAGCGAAAAGTCGTCATGGGCAACGGTGTGATAGAACGTCTGAGGCTCGATGCGGTCGAGAACGACCTCGCGATCGAGCTTGATCTGGGAAATCGCCTCGGCAAGACCGGTCGAAACGCGCTCGACCTCGGGAATGCCGCGTCCCTGGCGAAAATTGCGGTCGCTACAGTCGCCAGCAGCACCGACGACCATGGCCGGATAGTAACCAAGACTCTGAGCGAGCTTTTTGCCGGTGAGACCGGCGAGTTCGCTCGTGAGCTCCGTGCAGTCGGGTCCGACGCAAGCGGAATGCACCGCCCAGTTCACAAAGCCCGCAAATGGCTTGCCTTCGGTATCGAAGAACGATACGACAATGACCTCATTGTCGGCGAGTTCACCTGGGATGATGCGGTTGTCGTAGAAACCGGTGATGACCCGCTTGCCCAAGCGACAAATCGCGGGCCGTGCGTTGGCGCGGCACTCCTCAAAGCATTGGCAAATGGTATCGAGGAACCAGCGGTAGTAGTTCTCGTCGAATTTTCCCGTCCACCAGCTGCGGTGGTAAGCGACGATTGAAGTATGGTCGTGCGTCGCCGAGAGCAGGACGCAATCACGGTCAATGCCGTAGCGCTCGGCGAGCATTGTCTTGACTTCCTCGGCCATGCTTTCCTCGAACTCGAGGACATCGGCATTAAAGAGAAACACTTCACGTTCGCCTTGCTGGAAGAGAATGGCGTTGGCGAAGACGTCGTCATGGACGCCCGTCGCAGGTTCAAGACGGTTGGGAAGATTGCGGTAGCCAATCAGGTAGATGTCGCCCTGTGGGGTGATTTTGCGGCGCGCGTGTCCAATGTTCATGCACGTTCTCCTTCTGTGTCACGCCGCATTCAAGGCGGCAATGATGATTTCGACGAGGCGCTCATGGGATCCGGCGGCAAAACCGGAGTTCATGGCCTCATAGGTGATCTTTTCGTACGCGTCGGGAGCCGGTAGGTACTTCTGTCCGCCGTTGACGAGCGTGGCAAAGAACACAGAGCCGGACCGAGCGGCGCGCACAGTGGCGCCGAATGCACTCGAGACCTCGGGTTGTACGCCGACAAGCTCGACGTTTCCCAGCCGGAGCAGATAGACCCTCGTGCGCTGCTCGCCAGCGGCATGAAACTCATACGTTCGGTGCGGAGCCAAAGAGTGAAAATCGGCGCGTGTCTGAGCGGGCAGGAGAACGTCGACCGTGCGGGCATCGATGCCGGTAGCGTCATCCTCACGCGCCATGCGAGCGGTCTCGATTAAAGCATCGCCCAAGGCCTGCCCCTGCTGGTGCAACATGCGGTATCCGTCCTCATGGGCATCGACCGTCTGCTTAACGCCGGCCGCATCGAACATGACGTTCATGGCGCGCTCCGCCGGACTTTGGTCGCCCGCGGCGCCTGGCAGCAACAGGGCAACGCCGCCCAGCTCGCGCTCGAGTGACATGGCGGCAAAACCAAAGAGGTCTCCGCTCGCCATGCGCCTCCCCTCGGAGTCGCGCGACCCGTCGAGCACGGAGGACTGAACGTCCGCCGTCGCGAGCACGGCAACATACTCGCCCCCGGCATCCCTTATGGCGAGTACGGGCATCGTGTGGTCGGCAAACCCCCTGGGATTCGAGCCCAACCACCAGCCGGCAGGCGTCTCGATGTCGCGATTAACGTTCACGGGGCATTCGCCCTCCACAGTGGCGAGAGTGACGGAGCGAATGCCCGCAACAGCGCGCTCGACAGCCGTGCGGGCGGCAGCGACGAGTGCTGCGCGATAGCGCTCGTTGCGATTGCGGGTAGCATCGTCGGCAAGATGCCCGGGAGTGCGGACGTGAGGCATGGAAAACGTGTGGGTAGGAACCACCCAAGAATAAGCACCGCTGCAATTGGCGGCATCCTCAACAATCTCACGCAGATCGGCGAGTAGAGCCGGAGCGATCGAGGTGACCTCAAGCGAAAGGACGCAGGCGCGTCGCCCCGTTCCCTCGATGATAAGGGCACGGGCGAAGACCTCATGACGGAGTTCGTCGAAACCGTCGAACGGCAACACGTCCCCAAGATCGATGGCCACACGAGCGGCCCCAGCCCTCATCTCTCCTTCGTCCATGGCAGATACTCCCCTCTGATTGCCGCTCACTCGACACCGTACAGTTGCTGCGCTGTACCGCCAAGCACAAGGTCGCTGTCTGTATCGCTCAGATTTGCAGCGCGAACGCAGGCGACACCCTCGGTGAGCCACTCGCGTTTAACGGGATAGCTCGTGCCAAAAACAATATGGTCTGCACCCAGCACGTCAACCGCACAGGCGAGGAGTGTCTTGCCCCAAGGCTGAGCATGGGACATGTCGAAATAGATGTTATTCTCGAGGTGCCTGGAAACGGTCTCGGTATCGACCTGAAAACGGCCAGAAGCATCAGGGCGCTTGGGGCCATGAGGCAGCAGCATCTCCTTGAACGCAAAGTATGCGCCGCCGAGCATGGAGTGGACCATCTTGATATTGGGGTAGCGCTCAAAGAAATCACCAAAGATCTCTCGGCCGATCGCCGTAGTTTGGTCGACGCAGCGGCCATAAGAGCGGCGAAGGTTGTCGTACGCGAGAAGCGACTCGTTCTCGACCGGCACGGGAGGCACCAAAGCGAATTTGGAGGAA
>CABUBS010000082.1 GCA_902489855.1 uncultured Collinsella sp. | reverse complement strand
TCAGGTGGGCGTGGGTCGTCGCTCGTACCCCACGGAAAAAAGTCGTCGTTGAGCGCCGAGGGTGTACCGTTGTAGCCCACCGAAAGGATGCGGTGGTTGGTGTTGGCGATGCACGCACCCACCTGCGTGTTGGGGTCCTTGCTGCGACGCTGCGCGGCGATGGCCACGCTCATAAAGAACTCGTCCCAGCTAATGACGTCCAGGCGCTTGCCTGACGAAGTTTGATGAAGATCGTCCGACATGGCAGACACCTCCGTAATCGCAATAGTTTGACCCATTGTAGCAGGTGAAAGGTGGAGGCGTTTGTCCCACCGGCGCCCTCACCTTTACACGCGGCGGGGCTTTTGGTTGATGCGGTAGAGCTCGGCGAGACCCCGCAACGTCAGCGCGCCGTCGACCGTCAGACTATGACCGACCAGCGACGCAAGCGCCTCGGCATCGTCGCCGGTAATGACTATGGGCACGTCGCCCTCCCCCGCGGCCTTGGTCGCGCGCATCTCGGCGAGCACCATGTCGAGCATGCCGTCGATGCGGGCCACCTCGCCCAAGACCACGCCCGAGCGCATGGCCTCGCGCGTGTTGCGGCCGATTACATGCGTGGGTGCCGAGGGCTCGACCTGCGGCAGACGCGCTGCTGCCGCCGAAAGCGAGCGGGCGCCGAGCGCCAGCCCCGGCGCGATGACGCCGCCCACAAAGGTGCCGTGCGCGTCGATGACCTCGATATTGGTCGTCGTGCCCAGGTCGATCACAATGCACGGCGAGCCGTAGACGGCACGAGCCGCCACGGCATCGGCGATGCGGTCGGGGCCGATCTCGGCCGGGTCGTCGTAGTGCACGGGCATGCCGGTCTTGAGGCCCGGCCCCACGGTGAGCACGCGCCCCGTGCAGATACGGGAAAGAGCCGCCTTCCACGGGCGCTCGAGCGCCGGCACCACGCAGCTCAGCACGGCCGCCGTGGGCACGAGCGCGCCGGGCATGCCCGCATCGGCCGCCAGCGCGGCCATGACTTGAGCGAGACGCATACGCGCTTCGTCGGCCGTAATGCTCGATGGCGTCGTGATCTCGCACGTCGCAAGCGGGCATTCCTGCGCCGCGGCCGAATCCTCTGCAAACAGACCAAAGCGAATGAACGTGTTACCCACGTCGACCGTCAATATATATGCGCACCCATTAAGCATCGTCGGCGCTCCTTTCGTCTGCCCAGCAGTATATCGCCTACCTAAACCAGTCATCCCAAAATGACTAGCTTACGGCTATACTGGTGCGCGGTCGCGCGCGAGCTCACGCGGCGGCCCTTGGTAACCCGACTTCCCGCGCCGTATCCGTAGCGGCGCTCCCGGGGGAAGCGGATATACGCAAAGGAGTTCAATATGAGCAATCCCTCGAACCGCGCTTCGATGCGCGGGCAACTCACGCTGCGCGGCGTCGTCATCGGCGTCCTTGGCTGCGTGATCATCACGGCAAGCTCGGCCTACACCGCCCTCAAGATGGGCGCTCTCCCCTGGCCGATCGTCTTCGCTGCCGTCATCTCGCTGTTCTTCCTTAAGCTCATGGGCAATGCCAGCCTCAACGAGGCCAACGTCACCCACACCATCATGTCCGCGGGCGCCATGGTCGCCGGCGGCCTAGCGTTTACCATCCCGGGTGCCTGGATGCTGGGCTATGCCGACCAGATCAGCTGGCTCGACATGTTTATCGTGGCACTCGCCGGCACCATCCTGGGCCTGCTGGCCACCGCGCTCATCCACCGTCACTTTATCGTGGACGCCGCGCTTGAGTTCCCCACCGGCAACGCCGCAGCTCAGACCCTGCGCGCCACCGAGGCCGGCGGCAAAACCGGCAAGCAGCTCTTTGGCTCCATGGCCATCGCCGGCATCTATAGCGTGCTGCGCGACGCCCTGGGCGTGGTGCCCAGCATGCTATGCACGCTCAACATCCCCGGCGTGACCTTTGCCATCTACAACTCGCCCATGCTGCTCTCCGTCGGCTTCCTCGTGGGCTTCGCCCCGGTCGCCTTCTGGTTTGCCGGCGCCCTGCTGGGCAACTTTGGCATCATCGTGGGCGGCACCGCTGCCGGTCTGTTCGACGTTATGACTGCGCAAGGCATCGTCAAGTCCCTGGGCATGGGCCTCATGATGGGCTTTGGCGTCGCCGTCGTCCTCAAGGACATCCTGCCGCAGGTCGCCGGTATCGTCCGCGGTCTTGCCGCCGACAGCTCCACCGACACCGACGAGCAGTCGCTCATCTCGGGATCGCTTAAGCTCGACGCCGGCATCATCGGCCTGGGCGCTGCCGCCATCGCCGTGATCATCGCCATCGTGCTTAACCTTGGCCCCGTTCCGGCCGTCATCGTGACGCTATTCACCTTTGTCACCACCATCATGAGCGCACAGAGCTGCGGCCAGACGGGCATCGACCCCATGGAGATCTTTGGCCTCATCGTTATGCTCATCGTGGCCGCCTTCGCGCAGATCGCTCAGGTCAAGCTGTTCTTTATCGCCGGCATCGTAGCCGTGGCGTGCGGCCTTGCGGGCGACGTCATGAACGACTTTAAGGCCGGCGCCGTGCTGGGCACCAACCCGCGTGCGCAGTGGATCGGCCAAGCCATTGGCGGCATCGTGGGTGCCCTGGTCGCTGCCGCTGTCATGGTCGCGCTCGTCACCGCCTATGGTCCGGACGCCTTCGGCCCCGACAAGAGCTTTGTGGCCGCGCAGGCAAGCGTGGTCGCCACCATGGTCTCGGGCATCCCGAGCGTGCCGTGGTTCGCAGGTGGCTTTATCGCCGGCATCGTCATGTACTGGCTTGGCATTCCGGCCATGATGATCGGCCTGGGCGTGTACCTGCCGTTCTACATGTCACTCACGGCATTCCTGGGCTCCTGCGTCAAGCTCGCCTACGACAAGTGGTCCGCCCACCGCGACGCCACCGCTGGTCTTTCTGACGAGGAGAGGGCTGCCAAGGACGCCGCCTTCCAAGAGCAGGGCCTGGTTGTCGCCAGCGGCCTGCTCGGCGGCGAGTCCATCGTCGGCGTTATCCTGGCGTTTGTCTCCGTGGGCTTGAGCCTGCTGGGCTAAGTCGAGCAGCTGCTCGACAGCAACCATATTGCCTACGGCTTGCCCGGTCGGTAGCTTTCGCGGCTGCCGACCGGGCTTTTTGATATCGAAACAAAGATAGGCCAGCGCGCTGCGTATGACAGCGCGCCGGCCTTATCGGTTAAGCCATCGAAGCGCTCCTGCTATGAACCGAAGTTCGTTGCAGAAACTACGCTCGAAACGCTACATCTGCTTGCGACGACGATCGCTCAGCGTCACACCAGCGGCCACGAGAGTGATACCGCCGATGACGAACACCTCGCCCGCAAGAGCGGAATTGTCGCCAGTCTGGGCGAGCGCGGCAGGCGCAGCCTGTTTCTTGGCAACGGGGGCCTTTGCAGCAGCCTGCGCAACCTGAGGCTTGGCCTGCGGCTCGGCCTTGGGATGATACTTGTCGTACTCGGCCTGCGCGGCAGCCAGGGCATCCTTGGCATCGCCAAGCTCGGCAAGCGCGGCGGCATAGGCGTCGTTGGCATCGGACAGCTTGGCATCGGCATCGCTCAGAGCAGCCTTGAGACCAGCAGCGGCATCGACGGCAGCCTTATAGCGAGCGTAGGCAGCGTTCAGCTTGACCAGCTTCTCGTTGCCCGTCGTGCCCGCGGCAAGGGATGCCTTGTGGTCGACAGCCTCAAGATCGGCCTTGAGTGCCTCGTCGTTGGCAAGCTCGGCCTTGGCCTTGACGATCTCGAAGTTCGCATCGACGACGGCTCCGTTGGCGGCCTCGAGCTGCTTCTGGGCATCGGCGACACCGGCGACGGTAGCGTCATAGGTGGCCTTGGCGTCGTCGACCGCCTTCTGGGCGCCGGCGAAGCGCTCGAAGGCCTTGTTCGCGGTAGCCAGCTCGCCCTCGGCGGCCTTGGCCTTCGCCTGTGCGTCGGACAGGGCCTGCTTCTTGGCGGCAACTGCCTGCTTGGCGTCCGAAAGAGCGGTCGCGGCGTGCGTATCTGCGGCCTGAGCCTTGTCAACGCCAGCCTGGGCAGTGTCGTCGGCCTTCTTGGCATCGTCAAGCGAGCCCTGCTTATTCGCAAGGTCCGCCTGGGCGGCATCGCGCTTGGCGGCAAGGTCCTTGACCGAAGCCGTGGCGTTGTCATACGCCTCATTGGCCTGTTCGGACTTTGCCTTGGCGGCATCGCGGGCGCTGCGAGCCTTCGCCTTGTGAGCAGCGGCCTCGGCTGCCTTCGTCTTGCTGTCAGCAAGCGTGGCGTTTGCCTTATCGAGAGCTGCCTGGGCAGTAGCGGCCTCGGACTTGGCGGCATCGAGGTTCTGCTTGAGGGACTCGATGTCGATTCCGCCGAGCGCGTCCTTCGCGGCGTTGTATGCCGTCTTCGCGGCGGCGGTGCCGGACTTAGCCTTCTCGTACTCGCCCTTGGCGGTGTTCACGTTCGTGTCGGCTGCGGTATAGGCGTCTTGTGCGCCTTTCTGATTATTGAGAGCAGCGAGATATGCCGTATCGGCCGTGCCCAGCGTCTTCTGCGCCTCGGCGAGCTTGCTCTGGAGCTCCTTGAGTTGCGCCTTCTGCGCCTGCGTGCCGCCAGCGTTATAGGCAGAATCGATGTAGTCGTTGACGAGCTTCTTGAACTCGGAAACAGTGAAATCAGCCTGAGTGTCATCAGCGCTGTAATCGAATATGGTTACCTCGGAATCGGTGTTCTTACCGCTACCGGTCGCGATGCCGATAGCCACCGTAGCGGAATCGATAATGTTGAGATAGTGCCCGCAGGCGTCTCCTCTTTGATTGCCATTCTTATCTTTTGTACCGTGGTACACATCGTAATAGTTTTGGTAGATATAGTACGAATCATAGCGATGAGCCATGAGATCTTTGCCGGCCTCGCTATCCACACCGTACTTTTTAATCCAATTCTCGTAATTAACCTTCTCCTGAGTGTAGAGACCGGTGTAGGGCCAGCCCAGGGTATCCTCGGTCTCACCACCGGTATATGCACCGCCACCACCTGCGAGATTCTCAGCATTATCGAAGTAACAGTTCGAGTGATCCCAAATATTCGATGAATATGAGGCGTTGAGTGCAGCTGCTGCGGTCATGCGGAGGCTGACGCTGAGCGCCGACTGACCGTTCGCCTTGCGGAGGTTGTTCTGGGTGTCGAGATATGTCAGGGCGTTGCGCAGCTGTTCCAAGGAAAGCGGATTGGTGTCGCGAGACATGTCCTGATCGACGTAATCGTCATACCACTCGGCTTTGTCGTCAGCGCCGGTGAGTGTAGCCATTGCGTCCTTGGCGTTCGATTTCTGCATAGCCGTGAAATCGCTGCTGTTGCTGATGTAGGCCATAAAGCCGAGCATGCCCTTATTGATGACTTCCTGGTCAACGGTCATGTTGGACTTGAGGTCAGCAATCTGCTGCTCAAGAGCCTCAACCTGGACATTAGCAGCGTCATAAGCCTTTTCCGCGGCGTTCGAAGCAGCGCAGGCTGCCTCCCACTCACTGCGCTTCTGCTTGCGAACTTCGACAAGCTTATCGTACGCGGTCTTCTTGTCGGCCTCGGTCTGCTGGGCCTGCTCGTATGCCGTCTTCGCGGCGTCACGCTTACTGGCCGCGTCCTTGTACTCCTTGTTTGCCGCATCGTATGCAGACTGGGCAGATGCTACAGCAGCGTTGGCGGCGTTGGCCTTCTCCTGCGCGGCAGCGACGGCAGCCTGGGCGGCCTGCAGATTTGTCTGTGCGGTGGCGTCGGCATCCGTCGCGGCATTGAGCTCCGCCTGCGCGGTCTCGAGCTCACCAGCAGCAGCTTTCTTGGCGGCCTCAAGCGCACTCAGGTCAACACCCGTACCCGAGACGGCAGCATCGAGCGCGGCCTGCGCCTGGTTGAACTTCTGCTGGGCGTTATCGCGCGCGGTGGTTGCGGCTGCGAGAGCAGCGGCAGTCTCCTGCTTCTTGGCCTGGGCAGTCGTCAAAGCTGCCTCGGTATTCTGCTTTTCCTGCTGGGCGCTGGCCTCGGCAGCCTTGGCCTGGTCCAGATTGTCCTGTGCAGTAGTAACGGCCTTATTGGCGTCATCGAGCTTTGCCCGCGCGTCCTCGACGGCCTTCTTGGCGGCCTCGTACTCGTCCATACCCATGGCCTCGAGCTTGGCCTGGGCATCATCGAGGGCCTTCTTGGCCTCATCCTGCTTTGCCTTGGCGTCCTTGAGCGCCTGGGTCTTATCCTCGACACTCTTGTTGGCCTGTTCGAGCTGATCGTTCAGGTCGCCCAGCTTCTTCTGCTGCTGCTCGGTCTTTTCGACGGCTGCCTTAAGCTCGTCGATCTTCTCCTGAAGCGCGGCTACCTCGGCCTCGTTCTGCTCGGCGGCGTTATCGCTCACGGCCTGCGAGGCCTGATTCTTTTGCTGCTGCGCCTGCTTTTGAGACTGGCCCGCCGCGTCGGCCTTCTTCTGGGCGGCATCGTAGGCGGCCTGAGCGTCCTTGAGCTGCTTTGCCGACTCCTCGGCCAGCTGGGCAGCCGTCTTTGCGACCGCTTGGTTACCGGCGGCAACGGTGTTCTCTACAGAACTACCCCCCCCTGAACAGAATCGCCGTTATCGGTTGACGGTGCGGCGATTGCCGCCAGCGGCGACATGAGCGGCTGAGCGATGAGGCCCGCCGTCAAAACGGTTGCGACGGCGCGGTTAGCAACGCCCTTGACGTTGACGGCCTTAGCCCGAGGCTCAAAGTGTTGTGGACTGTAGTTTGCCATGGCTTTCTCCCTTTGACACGGATGTATCCATACGCTTCAAAATGTAGGAGCTGATTTTTGAATTCTGTTGCGCAACATTGGTCACCGGCGGATTTTTTGAAATTCGCGCTCTCGTGCTTCACAATTTCGTCACATATGTAGGAGCTGGTGCAGCATATTCTTGCGGGATCGAATTGAGCCTGTGATTTGCATTTGCTCCCGCGTCATCCGCCCTATCGGATTCCGCATCCAACAGACACCTCGCCCGCCACGGTGTAGAGTTAGGACAACGGGCGCGTTGCGCGGACCGCGCTGGAACGAGGTGAACATGGAACTCGATAGACAACAACTCAAGCGACTGCGTGAACGCCATCACCGGCGCCACGGCATCCGCCCTGCCCATAGTGAGGTCATGGAGAACGCCGGCCGTTTCCTAAAGCGCGCGTTCAACATTCGCGAGGGACGCGCGCCCTATCACGTGATCCGCAAGCGTTTTGTAAACGGGGCGCGTCTGACTGGCTCTCACCTGTGTATCCTCATCATCGCCATGCTCATCGCGAGCATCGGCCTCGATATCGACTCGGACATCGCCATCGTGGGCGCCATGCTCATCTGCCCGCTCATGGGTTCGGTTCTTGCCATGGCATACGGCATTGCCACGCTCGACCGCGAGATCACCGTCGAAGCCGTCGCCAGCCTTGCGCTGCAAATGGCCTTTTGCCTGGTCACATCCACGTTGTACTTTAAGCTCTCGCCCCTCGGCACCACCACGGCCGCCATTATCGACAACTCGACGCCCACCGTGTGGGACCTTGCCGTCGCGCTTGCGGGCGGCTTTGCGGGTGGCCTGGGCAACTCGCGCGACCAGGAACCCGCCACGCTCATCGCCGGCGTGGCCGTGGCGACCGCGCTCATGCCACCTCTGTGCGCGGCGGGCTATGGCATCGCCATCGCAAGCGGGTCGCTGTTTCTCTCGGCGCTCTACGAGTTTGGCATCAACGTCGTCTTTATCGCGCTGGCGGCCGAAGCCGTATTGCTTCTTTTGCGTGTACCGCTCAAGCGTGATCTCAACGGCGACGGCATTGTGACCGCCGAGGAAAATGCCGAGGTCGACGAGCTGTCACGCAAAGTGCGCCGCCGCATCATCGTGGGCACGGTGATCTTTGCCATCCCCTGCATTATTATGACGGCGGGCTCCATTGGCTCGGCGCAGGCCGGCGTGCAGGACGGCTACGGCGTCACAGAGACCACACGCGAGCTTGCCGCGGTGCTGCCGGGCTTTAAGGATTACACCGTCGCCGTCGAGACCTCGGCCACCGAAGGAGACGAGGAAGGCATCGTCGAGCGCGAGATTGTCGCCCATGTGACGACAAGCGAGGCGCTTGGGGCGCACGACCGCCGTGTTGCCCGCAAACTCATCGACCTCAATGTGCCCGAGCTCGATCGCGTGGAGTTTGATGTGGAGTAATGCGGAGCATGGGATGGCTCCCGCGCACAGGCGCAAGTCGCGGCGAGGCTCAGACGCGACGCAGGCACATGCAAAAAGCGGGACGTAGCTCACGTCCGCGCTCCGCTCGCTGTTTTATTGCCATGAATCAGACGTCCGCATCGACATCGCCAGACTCCACCGTAAACGCCGGATCGGTGCTCACAAGATAAAATCGGGTCACCTTAGTATTTCTAATTAGGTAAATCTGCCCCTGATTGCGTCGGCGCGATATATACGCAACGTGAACCGTGCCGAATTCTTCGCCGTTTTCCTTCTTTAATACCAGGATATTGGGATCGTTCGTACGCTTAAACTGCCCGTCAACGCAGCTGCCGTCTTTGTCGACCAGTTGCCACCGATGGTTATCCTCTTCAAGAAAGGCCAGGGTTTCCAGACTCGTCTTGTCGTCCCGATAGTAACCGTCAATGGCAAACCCTTCGGAAGCGCATTCCTGCATATAAGACGTTTCTCGGCTTATAGCAAACAGCCCTGTAGCGCCCAGGAGCACAGCCAGGCAGACCACTGCAAGGGTTATCGAAATAGCACGGCGACCCATGTTAGCCCAACCGATAGTTGTTTAACGGAGCGCGAAACATACCTGGAACCTCCGATATCAGGTAGAACGTCGCCAGCAGGCTGGCGACAACTATATGCTTCTTTTATCAAACCATATGGCTGCCACTCGCGGAGGGGGTATCGGCGAGCGGCGTGTTTTCATACTCCATTGGTCAAACCTAAGCGCAGCCCTACAGCTCTTACTTGTACACGCGGTAGATATACTTTTCGGCTTCCATCTCGTAGGTGGCGATGGGCAGACCGTAGCGGTCGTCTCGTCGTTTGGCAGATAGGCAACGCTGTGCTGGCCCGCGTTGAGCGAAAAATCGCCCTGGGCTTGCAGTAACTTGTCCTCAAAGCCCGAGCCGGCCCAAAAATCGGGCAAGCCCACAGAAGGCTGTAGCAAGGTCATTTACGCAACATATATCCAGCAAAAACGGGACCGCATTAAGCTC
>CABUBS010000081.1 GCA_902489855.1 uncultured Collinsella sp. | reverse complement strand
GGCGACCTGCAGCACGAAGCTCATGAGCAATGCCCGCGCGTTGCGTTCGATCCACTTTCCCTCGAGCATGGCTGAGCGCGACATCGCACGCCGGCGTCTTGCCTACGAGGAGTGCCTCTACCTGCAGCTGGCGCTGCGCCTGCGCAACGATGGCGGCCTGGTCGATGTGGTGCCCTATGCCCACACCGCGGGCGAGCACCTGGTCGCGCTCAGGGAAGCCCTGCCGTTTTCGCTGAGCGAAGAGCAGGAGGCCGCGTTCCAAGACATCCTGCATGATATGTGCGATGGCGGGCGCGTGATGAACCGCCTGCTGCTGGGCGATGTCGGTACCGGTAAGACCGCCGTTGCCGCTTGCGCGCTGGCAGTGGCTGCCGATAGCGGCACGCAGGCCTGCGTTATGGCGCCCACGGGCGTTCTGGCGCGCCAATATGCCGATAAGACCGGCCCCTTGCTCTCGCAGGCCGGTATGTCCTGGGCGCTCCTGACGGGTGCCACGCCGGCGGCCGAGCGCGAGCAGATCCATATGCAGCTGGAATCGGGCGAGCTCGACGTCCTCTTTGGTACCCATGCGGTCCTTTCGGATGACGTGGCGTTTAAGCACCTGTCGCTTGTCGTCATCGACGAGCAGCACCGCTTTGGTGTGGGCCAGCGCAATGCCCTGCGCGCCAAGGGCCCCGGTGCGGACCTGCTCGTTATGACGGCAACGCCCATCCCGCGTACGTTGGCGCTCTCGGTCTACGGCGACCTGGACACGAGCATTATTCGCCATCGACCTGTTCCGGGAGCGGGCGTTACGACACGCGTGCTTACCGAGTCGAGCCGCGACCTGGCCTACGGCGCTATTCGCGAGGCGCACGAAAAGGGCCAGCAGGCCTATGTGATCTGCCCCCTCGTGGAGCCGAGTGACTCGGCCGATGAGCTGGAAGACGTGCCTGGTATCGCCCGCGACGACGAGGGCCGCGTGACCGTGCCCGTGCCGCTCCACGATACGGCAACCGAGCTCGATCGCCTGCGCCTGGCTCTGCCGGGTCTTACCATCGAGCGCCTTCACGGCCGCATGCCGGCGGGGGAGAAGGATCGCGTGATCGATGCCTTCAAGCGTGGCGAGATCGACGTGCTCGTCTCGACCACGGTGGTCGAGGTGGGCGTCGACGTTCCCAACGCCACCGTCATGGTCATCGAGAACGGCGAGCGCTTTGGCTTGGCGGCGCTGCATCAGCTGCGTGGTCGCGTAGGCCGCGGTAGCGTCTCGGGCACGTGCCTGGTCATGACCCACTCAAAGGGCAATGGCGGTACGTCGGCGGCGCAAGACCGTCTCCAGTCGCTCGAAAAGACCGCAGACGGCTTTACGCTCGCGCAGATGGACCTGCGTCTGCGCCACGAGGGCGAGATCCTGGGCTACCGTCAACATGGCGGCGTGACCTTGCGTTTCGTCGACCTCGATGCCGACGAAGAGCTTATCGAGTGGGCCCATTTGGACGCGGTCGAGCTCTTGCGGTATGCTTGCAACCTTGACTCCGTGGCGACGCGCCCTCTGCGCGATGCGGTCGCCACGCGGTATCGACACATCTTTAAGGAGGTCAGCGGAGGATGAGAATCATCGGCGGCGAATGGCGCGGTCGCAAGATCGAGGAGCCCCGTGGTCGCGATGTCACCCGCCCCACGACTGATCGCGTGCGCGAGGCGTGCGCATCTATGGTCATGTCGGCATTCGACTTCGATTTGGACGAGGTCCGCGTACTGGATGCGTTTGGCGGCTCCGGCGCCCTGGGCATCGAGATGCTCTCCCGTGGCGCCTGCTCGCTCACGACGTTTGAGATCGATCGAAATGCCGCGCGTCTTATTACCAAGAATATCGAGTCGCTCTGCCGTGACCGTGCGCGTTGGCGCGTGGTGACGGGCGATATGCTGGCAAGTGCCTCGCGCGGTCGTGTCCCGGGCGGCCCCTTCGACTTGGTCCTGCTCGACCCGCCCTATGCCTTTGGTGCCGAGCCAGTTGGGGAGCTGCTGCAAAACCTGGCGCAGCAGGGTCTGCTTGCGCCTGGCGCTTATGTCCTGTTTGAGCATGCCGCCGCCGATGCGGGCGCGCATCCGGCCGGCTTTGAGACCGTGCGCGAGAAGCGCTACGGCATCACCTCGGTCGATCTGCTGCGCTGGGTCGGCGATAGCAAGGACGACAGCGCCGATGCTAACGAAAACGACGAGGCAGTATCCCCGGAGGACGCCCATGAGTGACACCATCAACCGCGTAATCGTCCCGGGCACCTTCGACCCCATCACTTTTGGCCATATCGACGTCATTCGCCGTGCGCGCCGTATCTTTCCCAGCGTGATCGTGGCCGTTGCCGAATCGCAGGGCAAAAACGGCGTGGGCACCACCTTTATGCTCGACGAGCGCGTGGCGCTGGCCCGCGAGGCGCTCGGTGGCATCGAGGGCGTCGAGGTCCTGCCCTTTACCGGCCTGTTGGTCGACTTTGCGCGCGAGCAAGGCGCCGGCGCCGTCGTTAAGGGCCTGCGCGCCATGACCGACTTTGAGTACGAGCTTCAGCAGGCCGACCTCAATTACCGCCTGGACAACGAGCTGGAGTCCATCTTTGTCATGAGTGCGCCGCAGTACGGATATATTTCGAGTTCGGTGGTCCGACAGATCGCCTCGCTCGGCAGCGACGTGTCGACGTTTGTGCCGCCCAACGTGGTCGAAGCGCTCAAACATCGCTTTTCGTGACGTTTCTTATTGCCTGGTGGCATGTGGTAAACTAGCACGATGATATGTTACCTATGAAAGGAGACCGGATGCCGGGCGAGAATTTTCCTGGCGATAGGATCGTCAGCTTGGTCGATGAGCTCGAAGGGCTGATCGAGGAAGCCAAGCCGCCTTTCGGCAAGAACGCTCAGTTCAAGGTCATCGACGCCGACGTGTTCTTCAACATCCTCGACGAGATCCGCATGAGCTATCCCGAGGAGTGGCAGAAGTCCCGCCGTATCCTCAAGGAGCGCGAGGAGCTTATGGCTTCTGCTGCCGCTCAGGCCGATTCCATCATCGCCGATGCTCAGCAGCAGGCCCTCACCATCGCCGGTGAGCAGGAGATTGTCCGCTTGGCGCAGCAGCAGGCCGACGATATCCGCGATCGTGCCCAGCAGTACGAGCGCGAGACGCGCTATGCCGCCGAGGACTACGCCGAGCAGGTCTTTACACACCTCGAGGAGAACCTCAAGAGCCTGACCGGCACCGTCACCCGTTGCCGTCAGCAGCTCAACGAGGGTGCCGCCCAGCAGAACGGTCAGTGGTAATGGCTGAGTTTCCGAGCGTCACCGTTGATCTTTCCGAGCAGCTCGAGTTTCCCGGAGATTCGTACCCGCTGACCGGCAAGGTCGATGTCGCATCCTACACGGTTGGCGAGAAGGAGTACCAGCTTGGGGAAGGCATTGACTACGATGTGGTCTTTACCAATGCCGGCACCGGCGTCTTGCTTACCGGCATGGTCCGCGCACACGCTACCGGCGAGTGCGATCGCTGCCTGGAGCCCGCTTCGTTTGACATTGCCGGCGAGATCGAGGAGTTCTACCTCTTTAACGAGCCCGAGGATCCCGAGTCCTACGAGGACGGCTACGAGCTGCTGGGCGAGGATCGCATCGTCGATCTGGGCGAGCCCATCAACGACGCGGTCGTCATGGACACGCCGTTCGTGGTTCTCTGCACGCCCGATTGCCGTGGTCTTTGCCCGGTCTGCGGTGGTAATCTCAACGTCGAGCAATGCGATTGCGCTGCCCAGGCTGAGGCCGAATGGGCCGAAGCCACGGAAAATCCATTTGCAGCATTAAAGAATCTCAAGCTTGACGAGTAAAACTGTGGTAGTATCGCTACTTGCGCGTAATCGCCACACTGGATAGTTCATAAGGAAGGTCACTATGCCCGTACCTAAACAAAAGCAGGGTCGTATCCGCACTCACACCCGTCGTTCCGCCAACATGAAGATCTCGGCTGCGGCTCAGTCCACGTGCCCCCGTTGCGGCGCTGTCAAGCTCCCGCACCACGTGTGCCCCAGCTGCGGTTTCTACAAGGACCGCGAGGTTATCGTTACCGAGTAACTGTATACTCTGGACACGATGCCGTTCCAAATGGAACCACAATGGCCGGCTCAATGAGTCGGCCATTTTTGTATAAGGAGCATGTATATGAGTAACGTTCGCGTTTGTGTAGACGTTGTGGGCGGAGACGAGAAGCCCCAGGTTGTCCTCGATGGTATCGAGGCCGCCCTTGCGGCCGACCCCGATATCGAGGTCCTGGCTGCCGGCCCCGCCGAAATCGTCAACCCCTTCGCCGCCTCCCATGCGCGCGTCGAAGCCCTGGAGGCTCCCGACGTTATCGCCATGGACGACGATCCCATTCGTGCCGTGATGACCAAGCGCAAGTCTTCGATTGTGCTTTCCTGCCGTGCCATTAAGAAGGGCAACGCAGACGCGTTCTTCTCTGCTGGCTCCACCGGTGGGGCCGGCAGCCAGGACCTCGACCGCTGCCGCTACCGCCTATGTCACGCCCTTTAGGTATATGGCCGAGGGCAAGAAGCAGCCGGTGCGTCCGTGCCTGACCAATGCGCTGCCCAACCGCGCCGGTGGCCTGACGGTGCTGTGCGATATGGGCGCCAACCCCGATGTCGAGGTCGACGACATGGTTCGTTTTGCCCAGATGGGTAGCGCCTATGCCCGCGTTGTCCTGGGCATCGAGCATCCTCGCGTGGGCCTGCTTGCCAATGGCACCGAGGATGAGAAGGGTTCCAACTTTACCAAGGCCTGCTTCCCGGCCATGAAAGCCGCCGTTTCCGGCTTTGTTGGCAACTGCGAGGGAACGGACATCACTTCAGGTAACTTCGATGTCGTCGTTGCCGATGGCATGTCGGGCAATATCGCTCTTAAGGCCACCGAGGGCGCTGCCAAGTTTTTGCTGCAGGAACTCAAGGGTGCCTTTATGGCCTCGCTCGGCACCAAGATCGCCGCGCTGCTTATCAAAAAGCAGATGCGCGAGATTAAGGCCAAGCTCTCTGGTGATGCCAAGGGCGGCGCGATTCTTTTGGGCCTGCGTGGCGTGGTCCTGATCGGCCATGGCGCCACCTCGGTCGAGGCCGTCAAAAACGGTACGCTCGCGGCGGCTGAAGCCGTGCGCGCCGGGCTGGTCGAGAACGTCGCCAACTCTATGGACGGTATCGTTTTATAAGAGCGAGTTAGAGCGCTGTTATGTGCCTCGCGGCGCACGTCGTGGGGTAGAATCAAAACCGTGTCTTGGTGCCGCCCGCGCGGTGCCAACCTTTTGGTATTCATGCACTATGAGAGGAAGCGCTATGGACCGCTCCGAAATCTTCGACAAGATCGCCGAGGTCGCTGCTGACGTTCTGGGCGTCGATGTTGCCGAAATTAGCGATGAGACCACCTTTGACGACCTCGATGCCAACTCGCTCGAGCGCCTGCAGCTGGTTACGGCTATCGAGGACGAGTTCAATCTCGAGATCGATGATGAGACCCTGCTCTCGCTCAACTCTGTCGCCGACGCCGTCGACGCGATCGAAAACGCCAGGGAGGCTTAGGTCTTGGCTTTATCCGAACGACTTACGCGCGCGCAGGAGATTCTGGGCCACGAGTTCAATGACAAGGTGCTGCTGCGCGCGGCGCTCACGCATCCCTCGGCCGTCGAGGGCCAGCCGGTCTCTGCCAGCTATGAGCGCCTTGAGTTCTTGGGTGATTCCATTTTGGGCGCCGTCGTCGCCCGTTCACTCTTTGAATCCTATCCCGAGTTTGACGAGGGCAAACTCACGCGCCTGAAGGTGTCCCTTGTCTCGGGCGCGACGCTGTCCGAGGTCTCCCACGAGCTGGGTATCGACGACATCATCATCTTCGGCGCCTCCGAGACCGGTACGGGTGCGCGCGGCTTACATTCGGCGCTCGAGAACGTCTACGAGTCGCTCGTAGGTGCGCTGTATTTGGACGCCGGCTGGGATGTTGCGGCGGAGTTTATCCATCGCACGCTGAAGCCCCATTTGGCCTCTGAGCGTGCCGAGCATCCCGCGAACCCGAAGTCGTTTTTGCAGGAGTGCGTTCAGGCCGACGGCCATGAGCCTCCTGCGTATAAGTTGGTGGGCTCCGAGGGCCCCGCGCATGCGCCTACCTTTACCGCCGTGGTGCTTATCGACGGCATCCGTCAAGGCCGCGGCACCGGCTCCTCTAAGAAGGAAGCCGAGGGAGCTGCCGCGCTCGAGGCGCTCGATCGCATGGGCTACACCACCAACGGCGTGATTCTGAACAAGAAGCTCGTTTAAGCGAGGAACCGTGTATCTCAAGTCCCTCACGCTCAAAGGGTTCAAGTCGTTTGCCGACCGTGCCCATATGACGTTTGAGCCGGGCCTGACCGTCATCGTCGGTCCCAATGGCTCGGGAAAATCGAACATTTCCGACTCGATTCTGTGGGTCCTGGGCGAGCAGAGCGCCAAGCAGTTGCGCGGCCAGGCCATGGAGGACGTCATCTTCTCGGGCTCGTCGGCGCGCAAGCCGGTGGGTGTCGCCGAGGTCACGCTGGTGCTCGACAACTCGGACCATATGCTGCCGGTCGACTTTGACGAGGTCGCCATCACCCGCCGCATGTATCGCTCGGGCGAGAGCGAGTACCTCATCAACTCGAGCCCGTGCCGCCTGATGGACATTCAGGACATCCTGCACGACTCGGGTCTGGGTAAGGATACACATTCCATCATCAGTCAGGGCAAGCTCGATGCCATTTTGCAGAGCCGCCCCGAAGAGCGCCGTGCCCTCATCGAGGAGGCCGCCGGCATCTCCAAGCATAAGCGCCGCAAGGAGCGTGCGCTCAAAAAGATCAAGTCGATGGACGAGCACCTGACCCGTGCCCGCGACATCAATAAGGAAATCGCCCGTCAGCTGCGACCGCTGGAGCGTCAGGTCGATCGCGCGCGCAAGTACAAAGAGCTGTCCTCGCGCGCGAACGAGCTTACGCAGATGCTGGCCGTCGACGAGCTGCGGTCGCTACAGTCGCAGTGGAACGATCTGGAGGGACGTTCCAAGGAGGGTGCCGCGGAGTTGGAGCTTGCGCAGTACCGTTTGGGCGAAAAGGAGCGCGAGCTCGAGAAGCTCCAGGTCATGCTCGAGGAAAAGGGCCTGTTTGTGGGCGACCTGGGCGAGCAGCGTCGCCATATGCAAGATGTGGTCGGTCGCATTAACTCCGACATGCGCCTGCTCGAGGAAAAGGGCCACAACATGGTGTCGCGCCTGTCTGACATGCGCGGCCAGATTTCGAGCTCCGAGCATCAGCGTCGTCGTGTGGTCGAGGAGCTTGAGGATGCGCGCGCTCAGCTTGAAGAAGTAACCGGCGCACATATGCAGGCTCAGGAGGATGTCGACGCCGCCGGTCCTGCCGCCGCCGAGCTTCATGAGCGTCGCGTGGCGCTCGACAACCAGATTTCGCAGCTTACACGCGAACAGCGCGATGTGCAGCGTGCGGCCGATAACGCCGCGCTCGAGCTCGCCAAGGTGAAGGATTCGCTTTCCAACGCCGAGGTCGAGGACAATATGTATGCCTCGCGCCTGGAGCAGATCGACGAGCAGCTCGAGGAGGTCACGGCCTCGCTCGAGAGCCGTCGTGACCGCGCTGAGGAGCTTGAGAGCGCCCTTGAGGAGTCGCGTCAGGCCCAGACCGATGCGCGTGAAGCCACCGAGGTTGCTCGCGCGGCCCTCAAGGACCTGCGTGCCAGCGAGGGCGAGGCGCGCAACAAGCTGTCTGAGGTACGCTCGGAGCTTGCCAGTCAAAAGAAGCTCGATGCCCGCATGGCCGACAGCTCGCCGCTGGTGAGCCGTCTGGTGGGCGCGCTGGGCGACGACGTTGCGGGCCGTCTGGGTGACGTGCTCGAGGCTCCGCGTGAGCTCGAGGGCCTGGTTGAGCAGCTGCTCGCCGGTGATATCGATGCTCTGCTGTTCGACGATGCTGCCGCGCTTGAGCGCGCCGGTCGCGCCGCCTTGGATCAGAAGAAGGCTTCGGGCGAGGCGCTGTTGGTGGCACGCGGCGTGAGTGGCTCTGCTGCCGCTGAAGGCGCTGCCGGTTCCCGTCTGGTTGATCACCTGTCTGTGCGCGCGGGCTATGGTCCGGTCGTCGAGGCCCTGCTCGGCGGCTATTACGTTGTCGATGATTTGGCGGCTGCGCTGGCGGCGCCGGTTGTGGACGGCGTGACCTATGTGACCCCCGACGGCGCCCGCGTTGCCTGCGGCGGCCTGGTACGCGTGGGGCTCGATGCCGGAGAGGCTTCGGGTGCCTTGGAGCGCAAGCGTCGCATTCGTGAGCTCGAGGGCCTGGAGCCCGATCTGGCCGCTACGTTCGAGCATGTTTCGGATCAGGTCATCGAGGCCAATGCGGCCGTCGAAGAGGCACGTGCCGCCGAGGGCGATGCCGCCGGCGAGATTGCTCGCCTTGAGGGCGAGCGCCGCTCGCTCCTGTCCGAGATCGGCCGCCTTGAGCAGAGTGCCAACAACGCCGAGGTCGAGCGCGTCCGCATTTCCAAGTGCCGCAAGCAGGCGGCCGAGGCCGTTCGCGCCGCGCGTCCGCGCGTGGACGAGCTTACCCGCTCGCGCGATGAGGCCCGCGCGCATGCGAGTGACCTGGGCCTGCAGATTGCCGAGGCAAATGACGAGCTCGATCGCGTGCGTCGCGACGACTCCGAGGCCGCCGGCAACCTCGCCGACGCCAAGGTTCGCCTGGCTCAGACGAGCGAGCGCCTGCGTTCTCTGAAGGGCCGCGTGCCCGATCTGGAGCATCGCCTGGAGGGCATCGATCGTCGCATCCGTGGAACGCGACAGGCCTCGCGCTCGCTTGAGTTGCTGCGCCTGCGTGTCGATCCCATGCATGAGCGCTATTCGGCTCTGCTGGAGCGTGCCTCGGACTGGGCGGCACGCCTGCGTGATCAGGCTTCGCTCGAGGAGGCGGACTCGGCTTCGCTCAAGAAGACCATCGAGGACGCCAAGGCCGAGGTCGCTCGCGCCAAGGAGAAGGTCAACACCGCCACCGCAACGCAAAACGAGTTCAAGGTCGCACGCGGCAAGCTCGAGGTGCAGGTCGAGGCTGCGATCAAGGCCATTACCGCCGACGGCACCACGGTGCTCGAGGAAGCGCTCATGCTGCCGGCGCCCACCGACCGTGACGCCGCCGAGCGCGAGCTCAACCAACTCGTGCGCCAAATCAACAACCTGGGTCCTGTGAACCAGGTTGCCATGGAGGAGTACGAGCAGCTCAAGCGACGTGCCGACTACATCGAGGAGCAGCTGGCCGATCTGGAGAGCGCGCGCAAGGCGCTCACCAAGATCACCGTGGCGATCGACCGCAAGATGCGTAAGGCGTTCCTCGTGACCTTTGAGGAGGTCGACGCGAACTTCCGCGAGA
>CABUBS010000080.1 GCA_902489855.1 uncultured Collinsella sp. | reverse complement strand
GGTGGACGGCACCGAGCCGTACGCTTGAACTGAGAAGGGGGAGGCCTCGCGGCCTCCCCCTTTTTTCGTTTGCGAGCTTTTGTCTCACATAGTAGCTGTGTTTTATAACCCTCGTTTGTCGCATCTTCTGTGAACGGGCTACAATAACTTAGTCTGTGCGATATGGAGGTGAACATGGCTGAAGCTGGTATCGGCGTTGATATCGTCGAGATTTCCCGTATGAAATCAATTCTTGAAAAGACGCCGTCGTTTGCTCGGCGTGTGTTTACCGAAGAAGAACGTGCGTATTGTGATGCATCATCGCGTCCCGCTGCTCACTATGCCAGCCGCTTTGCTTCGCGCGAGGCGGTACTTAAAGCTCTCGGCACGGGTTTTAGTCAAGGCGTTGGTCGCAAGGATGTTTCGGTTACGCGTGATAAACTCGGCAAACCGAAGGCGCTGCTTTCGGGTCGTGCTCTCGAGATCGCTCAAGAGCTGGGTGTTGTTGAGGTCGCTCTTTCCATTACGCTTACAGGAGACTTGGCCGTTGCGAATGCCATCGCGATTACCGAAGATGCTCGGCCTAAGCCAAAAGAGGAAAAGGTGAGCACCAAGAAACGCGTAGCGCAGACATTTAAAGAGGCTCGCTCTGTTTTAGATGAGCTTGAGCAGCTGCAGAATTCAGCATTGACGGAGCACCTGGGCGATGCTTCGCAAGATACGCTAGGAGCATAGATGAAACCGGTTTTGAGTACCGAAGAAGTCGTTCGTCTCGAGGATATCATCGAACGCGAAGGGACTTCGAAGGCCGAGCTTATGGAGCTAGCGGGTGAGTTTGCCGCCAACGAGGTCTTGAAGCTCAATCCCGATCGGGTTCTCGTTCTGGTCGGTTTTGGTAATAATGGCGGCGACGGTTGGGTTGCCGCCGATATCCTGAGCCATAAGGGTGTGGACGTGGATATCGTTTCTCCGGTTGAGCCGGATGAGATTCCTGCTGCTCTGGCACGTCATGTTGCTCGTCGTACTGCCGGCCGCGATGTGCACGTTTGTGTCGGCCCCTCGCGTGACGAACTCGAGGTTTTGATCGATAAGGCCGATGTTGTTGTTGATGCCATTTTTGGTACCGGTTTCCACGGGAATCTGCGTGCGCCGTTCTCCATCTGGATTCCTACGGTCAATGAATGCGCCGATTGTGTCGTATCCATTGATGTTCCCTCGGGCCTGAATGCCGAGACGGGCGTTGTTGATGACGACTGCATTCGTGCCGAGCATACGGTGACGATGATTGCGCCCAAGATTGGTCTGTATAGCGCTGATGGTCCTGAGTATGCTGGCGATTTGATCTGCGGCAATCTTTACGACCGTCTTGACGAGGTCATCGATGATGTCGACCACGCCGCCGAGATTGTCGAGCCCGGTGACTTAGTTGATTACTTTGCCCCACTACCTACGAATATCGATAAGTATTCCCGTGGCTCTGTGCTTATTGTCGCCGGATCTGCGCAATATCCTGGTGCTGCCATTATGGCGGCCAAGTCTGCAGCTCGCGCGGGTGCTGGTTACGTGGCAGTCGCGGCTCCTGACGCCTGCGCCAATCTTATTCGCATGGCACTTCCTTCGATTCCCGTCTTTGCTATTCCGTCTGATTCCCGCGGCTCCTTTGGCGCCGCTGCGCGCATGACTGTGTGCGAGATTGCAAAGAAGTACAGCTGTGTGCTGTGCGGTCCCGGTATGACGACATCTGCCGGCGCTATGCAGGTGGTTTCGGGCTTGCTCGAGCTTGATGTGCCGCTTATCTTGGACGCCGATGCACTCAACTGCCTTGCTAAGATTGCCATTGACGGTATTGATAGTAATCCCGAGATGTATCGTCGCGAGCAGCCGTTGGTTATGACGCCGCACTATCGTGAACTTTCGCGTCTGGTTGCCGGTGACGAGGTGAACGACCTTGGTACTGCGATTGCAGCCGCGCAGAAGGTTGTCTGGGCTGCAGGCTCTGACAATCTGGTGGTCATTGCCAAGGGGCCGACGACGGCTATCTGTGGCGTTGAGCGTGTGCTGCTGCCGCTCTCGGGTCCGGCTTCTCTGGCAACTGCCGGTTCGGGTGATGTTCTCGCGGGTATTTTGGCCGGCACGCTTGCCACCATGCGCGACGAGATGGATCGTTGGGAGCTGCTGTATTCGTACGCCGTCGCACTTCACAGCTACGCCGGTTTTGCCGCGGCGACGGAGTATGGTGAGAAGAGCGTCATCGCGACCGATCTTATCGACTTGATCGGTCCGGCCATGGAACTGGCGGCAAAGGATGCGCTCGAAGATCTGGGAATCATGGACGAAGGGTCGGATGACTAATCATGAATAAAGCCGATTTGACGCGCTGGTCCTGGGTCGAGATCGACCGCGGGGCGCTCCGTCGCAACACGAGGGCCTATAAGAACTTGCTGAATCCACGTCAGCGCCTGTGCTGCGTGGTCAAGGCCGATGCTTATGGTCATGGAGCTGTTGAGTGCGCCAAGATCATGTATTCGGCCGGTGCCGACATGTTTGCCGTGGCGACGGTTAACGAGGGCGTTGAGCTCCGACAGGGCGGGATTACGAAACCCATCCTCATCCTAAGCGAGCCGCCTATCGAGGCCATTCCGACGTTGCTCGAGTTTGATATCATGCCTTCGGTCTATACGTCTGATTTTGCTCTTGCGTATGGCGAATGTGCCGTCGCGGCGGGCAAAGTGGGCAAGTATCATCTCGCCATCGAGACGGGCATGAATCGTATCGGCGTTCACTACACGCAGGTGCTCGACTTTGTCCGCGGTATAAATTTCCATCGCGGTATTCAGTGCGACGGCGTATTTACGCACTTCGCCACGGCCGATGAACCTTCGGGCTGGGACTACAAGCTGCAGTGTCAGCGCTTTACCGAGGCCGTTCAGGCCATTAAGGATGCGGGTTTTGAGTGCGGTATCGTGCACTGCGCCAACACGCCGTCCTCGATGCTCGACCCCTCGATGCATTTTGATATGATCCGCGCCGGCGTTGGCTTGTATGGCATGCAGCCGTGCGAGCTGAGTGGCCGCGTGATGCAGCTTGATCCCGTTATGAGCGTCCATGCGCGTGTGACGCGCGTGGCACACCCTGCGATGGGTGAGGGCGTGGGCTACGGTTTTACCTACCGCGTACCGCGTACGCGCGTTCAGATCTGCACGCTGCCGATCGGTTATGCCGATGGCCTATCGCGTACGCTTTCCAATCGTATGGATGTGCTGTATCGCGGCGAGCGTGTGCATCAGGTTGGCAATATCTGCATGGACCAGTTTATGGTCGCCATTCAGTCCAACCCGGCACACGAGATTCCCGAGGCCGAGTATGGTGACGAGATGATCATTGTCGGCCGCGATGGCGATGCCGAGATCACTATGGACGAGATGGCCCGACTGCGCGGAACGATTAACTACGAGGTCGCCTGCGGCTTTGGCATGCGTCTCGACAAGGTCTACGTGTAGGAGCCGCTATGGGCGTCATGCACATCCCCGGCCATACCCATCAGGCACCACGTGAGGTCGCACTCGAGGAAATTGAGGCCGTTCTGGGCGATTGTCACCTCTGCCAGCTCTACCAGTCGCGTCACAATATCGTGTTTGGCGTGGGAAACCCCCGCGCTCGCGTGATGTTTATTGGTGAGGCGCCGGGCCGCAATGAGGATTTGCAGGGCGAGCCCTTTGTGGGGGCGGCAGGCGAGGACCTCAACGGCATTTTGTCGCTGGCGGGCCTCAAACGCGAAGACGTCTACATTGCCAACGTGCTTAAGTGCCGCCCGCCGGGAAACCGCAATCCGCGTCCCGAGGAAGTGCTGGCTTGCTCGCCGTTTTTGCGTGAGCAGATTCGAAGCATCTGGCCCGATATTATCGTGACGCTCGGCAACCCCGCGACGCACTTTGTGCTTAAGACCGAGATTGGCATTACTAAGCTGCGCGGCAGGTTCCACCAGATGGGGCATTTTGTAGTAATGCCCACGTTCCATCCGGCAGCAGCGCTGCGCAATCCGGCGTGGCAGGAGCTGCTGGAGGAAGACTTTAAGATGCTGGGCGACTATCTGGAGCGACATCCCGCACCAGAGGACGCCTCGGAATAATAAGGAGCATATATGTCCCTGGAGCGCCTGGGGGTAGGTACTTACAAAACGACTTGCGCTGCCGATACGGAGTACTTTGGCGAGCTAATTGCACCGTGCCTTGAGGACGGCGATGTGCTCATCCTGACCGGTGGCCTGGGAGTGGGCAAAACTCACTTTACCAAGGGCGTCTCGCGCGGGCTGGGCGATGGGCATATGGTTACGAGCCCTACGTTTGCGCTCATGGCCGTTCACGATCAAGGTCGTATTCCGCTGTTTCACTTTGATCTATACCGCCTGGAGCATGCCTACGAGCTCGAGGATACGGGCATTTTCGATGTGCTGGGCTATGAGGGTGCTTGCTTGCTGGAATGGGGCGAACAATTCCAGGACGAGCTGACGGATGAGTATCTTTCGGTGACGCTCAAGCGTGATGAGGGCGACAGCGATGTGCGAACGATAACGCTCGAGGCACACGGTGACCGCGCAATGGAGCTTTCCCATTTGATTGATAAGGCTGTACAAGATGAGCTTGCATAACGACAACGCGCTGGTGGTGGCGCTCGATACCTCGACCGACATGCTTGCCTGCGCGGCAAGCTGGATTGATGGGCAGACGGGCGAGACGAAGCTCGTGAGTGGCGACCACATGTGTCGCCGTCACGCCAACGTTGAGCTCGTGAATACCGTTGATGGCGTGCTGGCTCAAGCCGGTCTGGATCGCAGCGATGTTGGTTACTACGTGGTCGGCCGCGGCCCGGGGTCGTTTACGGGTGTGCGCATCGGCATCTCCACTGCCAAGGGCCTCGCGCGCGGTGCCAATGTTCCGCTGCTGGGCGTGTCGACGCTCGACGCTTGCGCTTGGACGGCGTGGAAGGCTGGCGTGCGCGGCAAGCTTGGTATCTTGGCCGATGCCATGCGCGGTGAGGTATATCCGGCACTATATATGCTGGGCGATGAGGGTCCCGAGCGTCAATTTGAGCGCGAACACGTGGTCAAGGCCGCCGTGGCGCTCGATGAGTGGCGCCGAGCAGCGGACTGGGACCAGGTTCAGCTGACCGGTGACGGTCTCGTGCGCTATGGCAAGCTGCTGGGTGAGGACGAGACCGCCCGCTGCGTGGAGCGCGACCTGTGGTGGCCTTCGGGCGAGGGCTTGCTGCTCGTGCACGCTGCGGGTGACGGCGATCCGGCTCGCGTCCTGCCGATTTACACGCGCCTTTCGGATGCCGAGGAAAACGAGCGCAAGCGTCTTGGTCTTGCCGAGAGTGCGCAGAGCGAAATTACGGGCGTTGCCGATGAGCTCGCCGGTCGTCATCTGCAGTTCCGTCCCATGGGCGCGGCGGATGCCGAGGGCGCGAGCGCGCTAGAGGCTGCCTGCTTTGAAGGTGCCGGACACGAGGCGTGGACGCCGGGCATGTTCCTGTCCGAACTGGGCGAGGACGTCGCTGCGCCGCGCAGTTGGTGGGTGGCACACGACGACGGCAAGCTGCTGGGCCTTGCCGGCGGTATGGTCGTGGACGGTGATGTGCAGATTCTGGATGTCGCCGTCGACTCGGCACATCGCCGTGAGGGCATTGCCCGCAAGCTGCTGTCGCATGTGAGCTATGATGCCCAGATGCTCGGCTGCACCACGGCTTCGCTCGAGGTCGAGGACGGCAACGAGGGCGCGATTGCGCTCTATGCCGCTCTGGGCTTTACCGAGGTGGGTCGTCGTCGTGGCTACTACGGTGTCGGCAAAGACGCCATCGTCATGACGGCCCCACTTCCCCTCGTACTTCCGGTCGATAACGCCTCGCCCGAGCCGACGGCAGCCGAGCAACGCGTATGGCCGCTGCCTGCGCCTGGGCGCTCCGAGGGGGAGCGCGCCGAAATTGAGCGCCGCCGCCTGGTGCTCGCTATCGAGAGTTCCTGCGACGAGACGGCCGTGGCGATTATCGATGCGGATGGCAATATGCTGGCCAACCAGGTGTCGACACAGATTGATTTTCATGCCCGCTTTGGCGGCGTGGTGCCCGAGATCGCCTCGCGCAAACACGTTGAGGTGATTGTGAGTGTCGTGGATGCGGCGCTCGAGGATGCCGCAGCATCGCTTGGTCTTGAGGGTGGAGCCATTGCTCCCAGCGAGCTTGCCGCCGTGGGCGTGACGCAAGGTCCGGGCCTGGTGGGTGCCCTGGTGGTGGGTGTCGCCTTTGCCAAGGGCTTTGCGTATGCTGCCGGCAAGCCGCTCGTGTGCGTCAATCATCTGGAGGGTCACCTGTTTGCCAACCTGTTGGCGCAGCCTGACCTCAAGCCTCCGTTTATCTTTACGCTTGTCTCGGGCGGGCACACCATGCTTGTGCACGTAAAGGCATGGGGCGACTACGAGGTGCTTGGCGAGACGCTCGACGACGCCGTGGGCGAGGCCTTCGATAAGGTGGCCAAGGCACTGGGCCTGGGCTATCCCGGTGGCCCCATCATCTCCAAGCTGGCCGAGACGGGCAATCCCCGCGCGATTGATTTCCCCCGTGCGCTTAACAGCAGGGGAGACTATCGCTTCTCGCTTTCGGGCCTTAAAACCGCTGTGACGCTCTACATCGAGCAGGAGACCAAAGCCGGTCGAACGATCCACCTGCCCGACCTGGCGGCCTCGTTTGAGGCTGCGGTCTTTGACGTGCAGTACAAGAAGGCCAAGAACGCGCTGCATGCCACCGGATGCAAGGAATACTGCATCGGTGGCGGCGTCTCGGCTAATCCGCATCTGCGCGAGATGATGATTAAGAAGCTCGGGCGCCAGGGTATTCGCGTGACGGTACCGCCGCTTTCGGCGTGCACCGATAACGCTGCCATGATCGCGGAGGTCGCTCGCCGTAAATTCGACCGAGGCGAAATCTCGCCGTTCGACGTCGACGCCGATCCGAACATGACGCTGTAGCCGTGCGGATGCGGTCCCCGACCGGAGGGGCCGGATATAAGGTTTCCTGCTCTACAGTCCTGCGCAAGACGAAGGCCACATTAAGTGGCCTTCTTTGCGTGCGGAACTCGCGATAAAGTTCATATGCGCCGCCCGGCTCCCGCGGCTCTCAGGGGCATCTCTCATGCAAAAACTGTCGTGGGGTAAAGTCTGAGGTCAGTGGCGTTTTATACCGAGAAATCCAAAAAAGTTGAAAATTCATTACAAATTTGCGTTGACTTTAGGTAACTAAAGTTTCATACTCCTTTTCAACCACTGGGGGATGTGAACACGCACGGATCGTTCGCATCATGATTGAAGAGGATTTCTTAGACATGTTCACGCATCAGCTAAACATTATCAGCGTAGTAATTATCTGATGCGGGTTAGCACATACAGCTAGCCCGTACGATAACGGGCGGCTGATGAAGATGAGGGCCGTCGAGCGCAACCGACGGCCCTCATTTTTTATGTCTAGGAAGTTCTTTTTAGAGGAGGAAATGTAATGAACGGAGTTTTGCTCATGGTTGTGGCTGCGGCGGTGCTCGCCTGCGGCTATCTGGGCTACGGCCGCTGGCTGGCCAACAAGTGGGGCGTTGACAAAGAGGCCCTCACGCCGGCCAAGCGCATGAAGGACGGCAAGAGCTTCTCGCCCGTCTCTGCCTTCACCGCGTTCTCGCACCAGTTCAGCTCGATCTGCGGTGCTGGCCCTGTCACGGGTACGATCGTCGCCATGGCCTTTGGCTGGCTGCCCGTCGTGCTCTGGGTCCTCGTCGGCGGTATCTTCTTTGGTGCCGTCCACGACTTTGGTGCTCTGTACGCTTCGATGAAGAACAACGGCAAGTCGCTCGCTCAGCTCATCGAGAAGTACATCGGCAAGACCGGCCGTCGCCTGTTCCTGCTGTTCTGCTGGCTGTTCTGCATCATCGTCATCGCCGCCTTCACCGACATGGTCTGCAAGACGTTCATGTTCACCCCGGCCGTTGACGCTTCTGGTGCTGCTACCGGTGCCATCGACTTCACCAAGTCCTATGCCGCCGGCTGCGCTGGTACCATCTCCATCCTGTTCACCTTCGTCGCTATCGCCTTTGGTTGGGCCCAGAAGAAGTTCAACCTCACCGGTGCTGCCGAGTTCGTCACCGGCGTGGTCCTCATGGTTCTCATGTTCGCCGTCGGTATGCAGTTCCCGGTCTACCTGGATAAGTTCCAGTGGTTCGCCGTCGTCATGGTCTACCTGGTCTTCGCTGGCGCTATGCCCATCCAGATGCTCAAGACCCCGCGTGACTACCTCACTTCCATCATGATGATCGTCATGATCGTCTGCGCTGTCCTCGGCATCGTCGTCCTGGGCGTCAACGGTCAGGCCACTATCACCGCTCCGGTCTTCACCGGCTTCTCCACTGCCTCCGGCATGATGTTCCCGGTCCTGTTCGTCTCCGTCGCTTGCGGTGCTCTCTCCGGTTTCCACAGCCTCGTTTCTTCCGGCACCTCTTCTAAGCAGGTCGAGAAGGAGCAGGACGCCGTCAAGGTCGGTTACGGCGCCATGATCGTCGAGTCCTTCGTCGGCATCCTTGCCATCATCGTCGCCGGCATCATGTTCTCCGACATGAACACCGCCGGTACCGGCGCCCTCAACGCCGGTGTCGCTTCCACCCCGTTCCAGATCTTCGCCGCTGGCATCTCCCGCGGTATGCAGGCCTTCGGTGTTGACGGCACGCTCGCTACCGTCTTTATGACCATGAACGTCTCTGCTCTGGCCCTGACCTCGCTCGACGCCGTCGCCCGCATCGCCCGCACTTCGTTCTCCGAGTTCTTTGCCCAGACCAACGATGCCCTGGCCATCGAGTCCAAGGCCGGCTATATGAAGGTCCTCGGCAACCCCTGGTTCGCCACGGTCGTTACCCTGCTTCCCGGTCTTGCCCTCGCTTTTGGTGGCTATGCCAACATCTGGCCGCTCTTTGGTGCTTCCAACCAGCTGCTCGGCGGCATGACCATGATCACCCTCGCCGTGTTCTGTAAGTGCACCGGCCGCAAGGGCTGGATGCTCTACGTGCCCGTCGTCTTCCTGCTCTGCTGCACCTTCACCTCGCTGGTCCAGAGCGCCATGGGCTGCATGGTCGCTGTCCAGGCTTACGGCTTCTTCGGCACCATCCCGGCTACCGCCACCACGGCCGCCGTCTCCGTCGCCGCCACCAAGGGCCTGCAGCTTGTCTTTGCCGTTCTGCTGATGGTCCTGGGCCTCATCGTTGCCGTTAACTGCCTCAAGGAGTTCTTCGGCAAGGAGACCGGTTCCATGCCTGACGAGGATCCCGAGTGGTCCGAGATGGGCAAGGCCGAGTATGGCCGCACTGCTGCTGCCGAGGCTCCCGTCGACGCCGAGGCCGCCAAGGCTTAGCCGACCTGACGAGTTGAACGTCACATCTATATGACTCGGAAAGACCGGGTCCGCGACTTCGCGGGCTCGGTCTTTTTTTCATGCAAAAGCGGGCAGAAA
>CABUBS010000079.1 GCA_902489855.1 uncultured Collinsella sp. | reverse complement strand
AAAAGGCGACCGCGCGCACTCCTGTTAACGGACGTTTTGCCCTGCAGGGTTCGAGAAAAACGTATTACCGTACCTGCGGCATAAAGAAGGTCTTAAGAAAACGAACAGGTGCGTATTAACCGATGCTTTTTCGGTTGTACTTTAGCGATTGGCTCGTACAATAGTCACCAATGTTTGGCGGGAACTGTCCTGTGAGGCGATAAAAAAGGAAAGTGAGGACGCCAGTGTTTCAGATAGCCGATCTGCTCGCTATCGTTGCAGGTGCCATCGCGGGCGCGATTGCCTTCCTTCCCTTTGTCTTTACGCTCAAGCCGGTTCTTGACGATAAGCAGAATGCGGACATGCTCAAGGGTATGGTGAGTCTCGCGGTCTCGGCAATCGCGTTGCTTGTCTTTACCTTGGTTGTGTTTGTGTTGTTCGGAGAGGCATTTCGCATGTTCCTCCTGGGCGAGGCGATCGGCTTCGTGGCCTTTATGGCCGCCTGCGCGGTTCGCGTCGCCAAGGCGCTGCGAGATCCTCATGAGGTCGAAAGGTAAGTCGTGGAAATTTTTGAAAAGCTGCCTGATGAGATTAATCATCTGGTCAGCGAGTTCAGCTCCACCCCTGTCGTGGGCGATCTGAGCTGCGGCATCACGCAGTACTCGTTTTGGCTGATCGTCTCCACGATCGTGCTCCTGATCGTCCTGGCCGTGTTCAAGAAGAAGCAGACCCTGGTTCCCAAGGGCTTCTTCGTCAACGGTTTCGAGTACATCATCGAGTACGTCGAGAACGATATCGGCAAGGGTGTCGTGGGTGAGAACTGGAAGAAGCACTTCCCGTTCCTGTGCTCGCTTTTCCTGTTCATCCTGATCAATAACATGATCGGCCTGATCCCGGGAATGAAGCCCGGCACCGGCGCAATCGGCTCCACCGCCGCACTCGCCATTTTCGCCTTCGTGTACTTCATCTACTACGGATGCAAGGCTCACGGCGTGATCGGCTACATCAAGAGCCTCGCCCCGCAGGGCGTGAGCTTCCCGATGAACGTGCTCGTGTGGGTCGTCGAGCTTTTCTCGACCTTCCTGCGCCTCATCACGCTTGCCGTCCGTCTGTTCTGCAACATGTTCGCAGGACACGTGGTCATGGGCTCGTTCGCCATCATGGCGAGCATGTTCATGCAGCCGCTGCTTCAGCAGGTTTCCGCGGCCCACGCCGTCGGTGCCCTGCCTTCGCTGGCCTGGCTTGCCATCCTCATCCTGATCTATGCGATCGAGCTTGTGGTCGGCGCCATCCAGGCTTACGTCTTCACGGTCCTTACCGCCGTGTATGTCTCCGAGGCAGAGGAGGTCGCGGAGGAGGAGTAGTCTTCCGTTCGTGCCTTAAAGGTAAGGCAATTCGTTAAACCGCCGGTGCCCGTACCCATGGAGCCCGGCAGTTATAAAAAGGTTATCCTGCGTGAAATAAGACACGCACGACAAAGGAGGAATCGTGGGAGTTATCGGTTACGGTCTCGGTGTTATCGGCGCTGGTCTTGCTATCGGCCTGTCTGCTCTGGGTGCTACGGGTGCTATGGCCCGTCAGCCTGAGGTCCAGGGCCGCGTGTTCACCGTCTTCATCATGGGCTCCGCTTTCGGCGAGGCTCTGGCTCTGATCGGCTTCGTTGTCGCGCTGATCGTTAAATAGCACGGAGCGTCAAGTATGAATCTTTCATCCCAGAAGAGCGCGATCGCACTCTCCGCGTCCGCGGCCGCGCTGCTCATGCCGGTTTCCGCGTTCGCCGAGGACGGCGCCGCCGGTGCGGACATCCTCATCCCTAAGATGGCGGAGTTCATCCCGGCGCTTATCGCCTTCCTGATTATCTGGATCGTGCTGGCCAAGGTCGCCCTGCCGGGCATCATGAAAACCATGGAGGAGCGCGGCAAGAAGATCGAGGAGAGCCTCGACGAGGCCGAGAAGACCAAGCAGGAGGCTATCGCCAAGCGCGCTGAGTCCGACTCGATCGTCACCGACGCCCGTCGTCAGGCTGCCGACATCGTTCTCGAGGCCCGTAAGGACGCCGAGTCCGAGCGTGCCCGTATCATCGAGGCTGCTCACAAGGAGGCCGAGGAGATCATCGCCAAGGCCCATACGACCGTCGAGGACGAGCGCAAGTCCATCTACGCCGGTGCCGCGAGCTCCATCGCCGACCTGTCCGTTGCCGTCGCCACCAAGATCGTGGGCGAGGCACTCGAGGACGATGCCGAGCAGAAGAAGCTCATCGAGCGCTACATCCAGGAAGCAGGTAGCCTGAATGCCGACTAGCCGCTATCAGGACAAGGTGCTCGAGACCTACGCGCGTTCCCTTTTGGAAGCCGCCAAGGCCGAGAACCATGTGTTCGAGGACCTCGAGATGGTCGAGCGCCTGGCTTCTGCCAGCCCCGAGATCATCGCCGTGCTCGACACCATGTCCAAGCGCGACCAGCTCGACCTTCTTCCCAAGGTGGCAGCTGCCTTTAAGTATGTTGCCGAGGAAGACGAGGATGTAGTGGGCGTGACCGTCACCACGGCGATCCCGCTCGACGACGAGCTGCGTCAAACCATCACTAAGAAATGCGAGAAGGACTTCGGCCGCAAGGTATTCCTTATCGAGCAGGTCGACCCGTCTATCGTGGGCGGCCTGGTGCTCGAGGCCCGCGGCGAGCGTCGTGACATTTCCGTCAAGACGCAGCTGCGCATCGCGCAGGAGACCCTCGCAAACTCTGCTAATTCGTACGGAGGTGAAGCCTAATGTCCGAAACCCTCAATGCCCAGGATATCGCCAAGAAACTGCAGGAGCAGCTCACGAGCCTCTCCGCGACGGTCGATACGCATGAGGTTTCAACGGTCGACGAGGTAGGCGACGGCATCGCGCGCGTCTCCGGCCTCAAGAGCGCCATGGCAGGCGAGCTTCTGGAGTTCAAGAGCTCCGATACCGGTGAGACCGTCTTCGGCCTTGCCCAGAACCTTGACCGTGACGAGGTCGGCGCCGTTCTGTTCGGTGCCGTCGACTCCATCAAGGAAGGCGACGAGTGCCGCACCACTGGTCGCATTATGGATATCCCTGTGAGCCGCGCCATGCTCGGCCGCGTCGTCAATCCGCTCGGCCAGCCCATCGACGGCCTGGGCGACATCGTCGCCACGCACCGTCGCCCCATCGAGTTCAAGGCCCCCGGCGTTATCGACCGTACCCCGGTGTGTGAGCCGGTTCAGACCGGTCTGTTGGCCATCGACTCCATGGTGCCTATCGGCCGTGGTCAGCGTGAGCTCATCATTGGCGACCGTAAGACCGGTAAGACCGCCATCGCCATCGACGCTATCCTCAACCAGCGCGGCAAGGGCATGGTCTGCATCTATGTCGCCGTCGGCCAGAAGGCCTCCACGGTTGCCAACATCCGCGAGACCCTCGCTCAGCACGGTGCGCTCGACTACACCATCATCGTTTCGGCAACCGCTGCCGATTCCGCCCCTATGCAGTACATCGCGCCTATGGCCGGTGCCGCTATCGGCGAGTTCTTCATGTACAACGGCGAGGATGGCAAGCCCGCTAGCGAGACCAACCCCGGCGGCCACGTGCTCGTCATCTACGATGACCTGTCCAAGCAGGCCGTGGCCTACCGTCAGATGTCGCTGACGCTGCATCGTCCGCCCGGACGCGAGGCCTATCCTGGCGACATCTTCTACCTGCACTCTCGTCTGCTCGAGCGTGCCGTCAAGATGTCCAAGAAGAACGGCTACGGCTCCATGACGGCACTGCCGATCATCGAGACCCAGGACGGCGACGTCTCGGCCTACATTCCGACCAACGTCATTTCCATTACCGATGGTCAGATCTATCTGCAGTCCGAGCTCTTCTTCCAGGGTCAGCGCCCGGCAGTCGACGTGGGCATTTCCGTGTCCCGCGTCGGTGGCGACGCGCAGACCAAGGCTATGAAGCAGGTCGCCGGTAACCTCCGTCTGGACCTCGCTTCGTACCAGGAGCTCGCCGGCTTTACGCAGTTCGGCTCCGACCTCGACGAGGCTACTCAGAAGCAGCTGACCCATGGTGCCCGCATGACCGAGCTCCTGAAGCAGCCGCGCTACAAGCCGTTTGAGGTTGGCGAGCAGATCGTTACGCTGTTCGCTGGCAACGAGGGCTTCCTGGATGACCTGGAGATCGCCGACGTGCTGCCTTTCCGTGCCGAGCTCATCGAGTACATGGACAATGGCTTTGGCTCGCTGCTCGACAAGGTTCGCGCCAAGAAGATCGATGATGACACCAAGGCTGAGCTCTTGCGCGTCATCGGCGACTTCAAGCAGCAGTTCATGGCCAAGCACCATTCGGATGTTTCTGGATCAGAGGAGAACTAAGCCCCATGGCCAACCTTCGCGACATTAAGAAGCGAATCTCCTCGGTTACCACGACCAAGCAGATCACGCGCACGATGGAGATGGTCTCTACGGCCAAGATCCGTCGTGCCCTCGATCGCTCCAAGCAGGCCGAGCCCTATAAGGAGGCGCTGACCGACGTCATGTTGACGGTCGCCGGCGACGCCTCCTGTTCGGGCACCGATCCCATGCTGCAGAAGCATGAGAGCGTCAAGCATGGCCTGATTGTCGTTATTGCTTCGGACCGCGGCCTTGCCGGCGGTTTCAATACGACGGTGGAGCGCACGTCCGAAAAGCTCGCCGCTTCTTGGGCGAACGACGGCATCGAGTGCGAGATTATCGCGTGTGGGCGCAAACCGGCCACGTATTTCCGTGACCGCGCAAACGTCGTCATGCACTTTGAGGGCAACTCCTCTGAGCCCGATTTCAATCAGGCCCGCATGATCTCCTCTCATATCTGCGATGCGTATCGTGCCGGTGAGCTTGACCGTGTCGAGCTTGTCTACCACCACGCCAAGAACCGCGTGGATCAGGAGCTTCGCGTCGAGCATCTGTTGCCGCTCGACCCCGAGATGATCGCTATGGCCCACGGTCCGCGTAAGAACGAGACCGACGCCCCTAAGCGCATCTCGTCCACGTTCGAGTTCGTGCCCTCTCCCGAGCATGTTCTCGGCAAGCTTGTGCCGTCTTATATCCTGACGGTCATCTACCAGGCCCTGATCGATTCGGCGGCTGCCGAGCAGAGTGCACGCCGCAAGGCCATGCACTCCGCGACGGAAAACGCCACCGCGATCATCTCGACCCTTACCCGCACGTATAGTCGCGTGCGCCAGGCTTCGATCACGACCGAGATTAACGAGATCGTCGGCGGAGCCTCAGCATTGGAGGAACAGTAATGGCTAATAACACCGTAAAGCTTGCGGTCGAGGAAGCCACCAAGAAGACGACTGCCGGTGATGGTCGCATCGTGCGAATCATCGGTCCTGTCGTCGACGTCAAGTTTGACGGTGCGGTGCCCCCGATCTACAACGCGCTCACGGTCGAGGCCGAGACCCCGATCGGTCATCTGAGCACGATCCTCGAGGTCGAGAGCCAGCTTCCGGGCGGCGTCGTCCGCACGGTCGCCATGTCCTCGACCGACGGCCTGCAGCGCGGCCTCATCGCCACCGATACCGGTGAGCCCATGAAGATGCCCGTTGGCCCCAAGACGCTCGGCCGTATTTGGAACGTCATGGGCAAGCCCGTCGACGGCAAGCCCATGCCCGAGGTGGAGGAGTTCTACCCCATCCATCATGCAGCGCCCCGTTTCGACGAGCTCACCACCAAGACCGAGATCTTCGAGACCGGCATTAAGGCCGTCGACCTGCTCGAGCCCTACATCCGTGGCGGCAAGACAGGCCTGTTCGGCGGCGCCGGCGTCGGCAAGACCGTTTTGATTCAGGAGCTCATCAACAACCTCGCCCAGGAGCACGGTGGCACCTCGGTGTTCACCGGCGTCGGCGAGCGTACCCGCGAGGGCACCGACCTGTTCCTCGAGATGAGCGAGTCTGGCGTTATCGACAAGACCTGCTTGGTCTATGGTCAGATGAACGAGCCGCCCGGAGCGCGTCTGCGCATCGGTCTGGCCGGCCTTACTACCGCTGAGTATTTCCGTGATCGTGGCCAGGACGTTCTGCTGTTCATCGACAACATCTTCCGCTTCTCCCAGGCAGGTTCCGAGGTTTCCGCACTGCTGGGCCGTATGCCGTCCGCCGTTGGTTACCAGCCCACGCTGGCAACCGAGATGGGCGACCTCCAGGAGCGCATTACCTCGACCAAGACGGGCTCCATTACCTCCGTCCAGGCTGTCTACGTCCCCGCAGACGACCCGGCGCCTGCCACGACGTTTACGCACCTCGACGCCACCACGGTTCTTTCACGTAGCATTTCGTCGCTCGGCCTGTTCCCGGCTATCGACCCGCTTGCGTCTTCCTCCGACGCTCTCGATCCCTCGATCGTCGGCGAGGAGCACTACCGTGTCGCTGTCAAGGTCCAGGAGCTCCTGCAGGAGTACTCCGACCTTCAGGACATCATCGCCATTCTGGGTATGGACGAGCTGTCCGAGGAGCAGCGCCTTACGGTCAACCGTGCCCGTAAGATCCAGCAGTTCCTCTCCCAGTCCTTCCACGTTGCCGAGAAGTTCACCGGCAACCCCGGTGTCTACGTCCGCGTCGAGGATACCGTCCGCTCCTTCGCCGAGATTGTCGACGGCAAGGCCGATGACCTGCCCGAGCAGGCTTTCCGCTATGCTTCCACGATTGAGGACGTGCGCGAGCGCGCCCGCAAGATGGGGGAGAAGTAGGTTATGCGTATCCGCATCGTGTGCCCCGTGAGCTGCGCCTATGAGGGCGACGCTGCGTTTGTGTCGATTCCGTCCACGGATGGCGAGTTTGGCGTTCTGCCTGCTCACTCCAGCGAGATCTGCACGATCGACCGCGGTTACGTTCGCGTTTCCGATAAGGCCATGGGCACTGTCGACCACACGTTTGCCGTGGCCGGCGGCTATGCCCAGGTTGCGGACGATGTCGTGACCGTTCTCGCCGAGCGCGCTTGCGATTTGGCGACCGTCGATGCCGACAAGCTTAAAGCTGATATTCAAGGTTTTGAAGAGAAGCTGGGTAATTTGTCGGAGGATGATGCACGCCGCGCCTACCTCTATAATGAAATCGCATGGTGTAAGCTCAAGCTTGCCCAATAGTCAAACGATTTAGCGTTCGACCATTTGCGAACACATCATGCCCGGGATGGCCCAGCCACCCCGGGCATGCTTTTTGAAAGGGTAGACCTTGGATATTATCCGCGTTGAGGGTGGCCACGCCATCGGAGGCTCCGTGCCCGTCTCGGGTGCCAAGAACTCCGCGCTCAAACTCATGGCGGCAACGCTTCTGGCGCCGGGCAAGACGACGCTGCAGAACGTGCCCGATATTTCCGATGTCCACGTGATGGGCAAGGTGCTCAAGGGCATGGGCGCTACGATCGATGTTCTCGACGAGCACACGCTCGAGATTGATACCTCTCAGGTCGATTCTTGGGAGGCCCCCTACGAGCTCGTTGCCAAGATGCGTGCTTCCACCGCCGTCATGGGACCCCTGCTGGGCCGCTTCCATCGCGCCAAGATCGCCATGCCGGGCGGCTGCAACCTGGGTGCTCGCAAGATCGATATGCACATTCTTGGTCTTGAGGCCCTGGGCGTTGAGTTCGATACCGCCCACGGTTACATCAACGCTAATGCGCCCCAAGGTCTGCGCGGTACCACCGTCACGCTTGAGTTCGCCAGCGTCGGTGCGACCGAGAACCTCATCATGGCATCCGTGCGCGCGCAGGGCACCACGGTTATCGACAATGCCGCCCGCGAGCCCGAGATCGTCGATCTCGCCAACATGCTCAACGAGATGGGCGCCAAGATTGTCGGCGCGGGTACGCCCGTCGTGACTATCGAAGGCGTGGAAGAGCTGCATCCTGTTACCCATCGCGTAGTGGGCGACCGCATCGAGGCCGGTACCTTTATCGTTGCCGGTGCGTTGATGGCCGACGATCGCGGTGTCGATGTCACGGGCTTTTGCCCCATTCACTTGGGCATGGTGCTCAAGAAGATGGAGCTCATGGGTATCGACTGCGAGCGCGTCGAGGATGGCGTCCATGTAAACCGTGCCGAGCGTATCAAGCCGGTCGACATCCAGACGCTTCCGTTCCCCGGCTTCCCGACCGACATGCAGGCACAAATTATGGTGCTTTCCGCCCTCGCCGACGGCAGTTCCGTTATTACCGAGAACATCTTCGAGAATCGCTTTATGTTTGCCTCTGAGCTGGTGCGCATGGGTGCCGACATTCGTATTGAGAGCCATCATGCCATGATTCATGGCGTCAAGGGCTTCTCGGGTGCACAGGTTACCTCGCCCGATCTGCGTGGCGGAGCGGCCCTCGTCGTAGCGGGCTTGATCGCCGACGGGACGACCGAGGTTTCGGCTATCCATCACATCAAGCGCGGCTACGAGCAGTTTGTCGAAAAGCTGCAGGCGCTCGGCGCGCATGTCGAGCATGCTACCGTCCCCGATCCCGTCATCTACTAATACAGGTTGCCTATGTTTAATAAAAAGCCCCTCGCGGATACCACCGCCCGAAGACCCTCAACTGGTGCGCAGGCCAAGATCTACAGTCGCGATAACGTGGCTCGCTATTCCGGGCGCGCTCGTCAACGTCGTCGTAGCCACACGATTCGTCACGTCGCGCTCATTGTCGTGCTTGGCGTGCTGCTGAGTGCCACTACCGCTGCCGGCTTGTGGTTTGCCACCATTATGGGCAAGCTCGGCGATTCTAATGTCATTACCGACAATCTGCGTCGGGTTCTGGTTGACACCGATGAGGCAAAGGATCCGTTCTACGTGCTGCTTCTTGGCACCGACGGCCGTCCGGGCGAGGATACGTATCGCGCCGACTCGATTATCCTGGCACGCATCGACCCCACGCAAAAACAGGCGACGCTCATTTCCGTTCCGCGCGACACCAAGGTCGAGTACAAGGGCGAGACCATGAAGATCAACGCCTGCCATACCGTTGGCGGCGCCGAGGCCATGGTCGAGGCGGTCAACGAGCTGTGCGGTGTTCAGATTTCCCACTATGCCGAGGTCAGCTTCGACGGTATGCAGGCACTGATTGATTCGGTTGGCGGTATCGACATTAACGCAACCGATGATGTTGACGACCCCGAGCACCTGGATATTAAGATTACCGCTGGTCAGCAGCATATGGACGGTGCCACCGCCCTTACCTATGCCCGCTGCCGCTACACCTATGCCGACGGCGATTACACGCGCATGCGCCACCAGCGTCAGGTGCTTGGCGCCCTTGCCAACCAGATTCTCAATAACTTCGATGCCACGAAGATTTTTGGCCTGGTTAATTCGCTGTCCGATATGCTCGTAACCGATATGAGCGTTCAGGATATCGTGGCTACGGTCAACGCCATGCGCGGTATGGATGTCGACGGTATCTACTCGGCCAACCTGCCCTCGTACGCCGACGACAGCACCATGATCGACGGTGTGAGCTACGTCTTTGTCTACGAGGACGAGCTCAAGGAAATGATGGAGCGCGTCGATGCCGGCAAGGACCCCAAGGGTCCCAACACCATGGGTCTTTCCGACGGTTCCAGCTCTACGATCGGCGACCTGAACAACAACACGTCTGACGACTACGCAAACGGTACCGCAACCTCATCGGTCAGCTCTGACGATTCCGATGACTCAAGCGATTCGAGCGATTCGGACTACTACGAAGAGCCCACCGGCGACGGCAACGGCTACGAGGCCAACTACTAAGTTACGGCGTTTTACCAAACGCCGTAACGGCTCGACGCTGCTCAAAACCGAGAACGGGGCGGTT
>CABUBS010000078.1 GCA_902489855.1 uncultured Collinsella sp. | reverse complement strand
CCGAGCAGGCGACCTTATATGCCTGCCGCCGGGCAGCGGGGCTCCTCGCCCGTATCCCTAGCTAGTTCTTCAGCGAGTTCAGCGGCGCCGGGAATCGACCACCGCGGTGGGCAAGCACAGTGCCGGCGTTGGGGTTCACCGGCATGATGGGTGCACGGCCAAACAGGCCGCCGTACTCGACGCAGTCTCCCACGCCCTTGCCGATGGCAGGAATCACGCGGACGGCCGTGGTCTTGTTGTTGATGACGCCGATGGCCATCTCGTCGGCGATGATGCCGGCGATGGTCTCGACCGGGGTGTCGCCGGGGATGGCGATCATGTCCAAGCCAACGGAGCACACGCAGGTCATGGCCTCGAGCTTCTCGAGCGAAAGCGCGCCGGCCTCGACGGCGGCGATCATGCCGGCGTCCTCGGACACGGGGATAAAGGCGCCGGAGAGACCGCCCACGCTGGAACTGGCCATGACGCCGCCCTTCTTGACGGCATCGTTGAGCATGGCGAGCGCGCAGGTCGTGCCCGGGCCACCGCAGGTGCCCACGCCGATGATCTCGAGGATGCGCGCGACGGAGTCGCCGATGGCGGGCGTGGGAGCCAGCGACAGGTCGACAATGCCCTTCTCGACCCCCAGGCGATGGGCGGCCTCGCGGCTCATGAGCTCGCCGGCGCGTGTGATCTTAAAGGCGGTCTGCTTGATTTTCTCGGCGACCTCCATCATCGAGGCGGAGTCGGGCAGCTTCTCCAGAGCCGCGGCCATAACGCCGGGGCCCGAGACGCCAACGTTGATGACGGCGTCGGCCTCGCCACCGCCGTGGACAGCGCCCGCCATAAACGGGGAGTCCTCGACCATATTGGCGAAGCAGACGAACTTGGAGGCGCCAACGGAATCCTGGTCGGCCGTGAGCTTGGCAGCGTCGATGATGGTCTGGGCGGCCATGAGCACGGCGTCCATGTTGATGCCGGCGCGCAGGCTGGCGACGTTGACGCTGGAGCAGACGCGGCTCGTGGTGGCGAGCGCCTGCGGAATGGACTGGATAACGCGGCGGTCGGCATCGCCGATGCCCTTCTGGACGAGCGCGGAGAAGCCGCCCAGGTAGTCGATGCCGAGGGTCTCGGCCGCACGGTCGAGGGCATGCGCGATGGGGGTGAGGTCCTCATCCTTGCAGCAAGCGGCGATCTGCGCCACCGGGGTGACGGAAACGCGCTTGTTGACGATGGGGATACCGTACTCGCGCTCGAGGTTCTCGGCGGTCTCGACCAAGTGCTCAGCCGTGTGCGTCACGTGGTCGTATATCTTCGTGCACATGCGGTCGAGGTTCTCGTCACCGCAACCCATGAGCGAAACACCCATGGTGATGGTCCTGATGTCGAGGTTCTGCTCCTCAACCATGCCGCGGGTTTCCGCGATTTCTGCAGGCGTGATCGCCATCCTTGCGCTCCTATCTGCCAAAACGAGCATAGTCCCCTTTATTCTAACGTGCCGCACGCGCTAAGTGGCACATGCGGCACGTTTTGGTGTGGGGTTGTTTCCGTTATGTTACCGGCCAAAGACCTCTTCGGCGATACGCGCGCTCTCGGCGGCGTCCTTGGCGTAGTAGTCCGCACCGATCTGCTTGGCGTATTCGGGGGTGAGCACGGCGCCGCCCACGATGATCTTGACGCCCGGAACCTCGGCATGAAGTAACTCGATGGTCTCCTCCATGGCGACGACGGTGGTGGTCATAAGCGCCGAGAGGCCGACGAGCTTAATGTCGCGCTCCTTTACGGTTTTGAGCACCTCTTGCGGATCGACATCGCGGCCCAGGTCAAAGACGGTGTAGCCGTAGTTATCGAGCAGCATCTTGACGATGTTCTTACCGATATCGTGGATGTCGCCCTTGACGGTGGCCACGCAGATCTTGCCCTTGTCGGCAATCTCGCCGGCGGGCATCAGGCGCTTGATGGTGTCGAAGCCCACGCGCGCGGCCTCTGCCGAGGCCATGAGCTGCGGCAAGAAGAATTTGCCTTGGTCAAAGAGGACGCCGACCTCGTCGAGGGCGGGGATAAAGTGGTTGTTGATGAGGTCCATGGCGTCGTGGTCGGCCAACAGACGCTCGGTCTCGGCCGCGATCTCGCCCTTGCGGCCCGAGACGACCATGTGGCGGATGGGGTCGTCGTCAGCGCTTGCTGTGGCGCCTGCGGCGGGCGCGGCATCGCTCGATGCTGACTGAGCGGCCGCCGGGTTGGCGGCGATCTTGTACGGGTCGGTCCAGCCGGCGTAGTGCTCGATGTATCCGGTCGAGCCCTCGTCCTCGACGCTCAACACGCGATAGCTGTAGACGGTGTCCATAAAGCGCTTGGAACCGGGGTTCATGATGGGGGCGTCCAGGCCCGCGCCAAAGGCGGCGGCCAAAAAGACCGAACCCAGCAGCGGGCGGGCAGGCAGGCCAAAGCTGATGTTCGACACGCCGAGTGCGCACTTGACGCCCAGGCGCTCCTTGCACAGAGACATGGCGCGCAGAATTTGCTCGGCCTGGCGCTGGTTGGTCGAGGCGGTCATGACCAGGCAGTCGATGAGAATGCGGTCCGGGCCGATGCCGTAGCGGGCGGCTTCGGTCACGATGCGCTCGGCGATGGCAAAGCGGGCCTCGGCGGTATCGGGGATGCCGCCCTCGTCGAGCGTGAGACCGACGACGTTGGTGCCGTAGTGGGCGACCAGCGGAAAGATCTCGTCCATGATCTGCTGCTTGCCGTTAACCGAGTTGATGATGGGCTTGCCGGCGTAGCGGCGCACGGCGGCCTCGACGGCGGCGGGATCGGTGGAGTCGATCTGCAGGGGCAAGAGGGTGGAGCCCTGGAGCTGCTCGGTTGCCTGCTGGATGATCTTGACCTCGTCGATCTCGGGCAGGCCCACGTTGACGTCCAAGATGTCGGCGCCCTGCTCCTGCTGGCTGATGCCCTGGCTCACGACGTAATCCAGGTCGCCGTCACGCAGGGCCTGCTGCAGGCGCTTTTTGCCGGTGGGGTTGATGCGCTCGCCGATGACGGCGATCTTGTGGCCGTCGCAGGGAAGGTCCACAACCGTCTGGGCGCTCGTGACCGACATGCTGGGCTTGCGATGACGCACGCTGGGCGTGTGGTTGTCGATGAGGGTGCGAAGCGCCGCCATGTGCGTGGGCGTGGTGCCGCAGCATCCGCCGACGACGCTCACGCCGTCCTCGATCATCCCGGCGACGGCCTCGGCGTACTCGGGGGCCTGGATGTCAAAGACGGTATTGCCGTCATCGTCCACGCGGGGCAGTCCCGCATTGGCCTGCACCATAACGGGCTTGTCGGTGACGGTGAGCATACGCGCGGCGAGTCCTCGGAGCTCGGCCGGGCCCTGGCTGCAGTTGATGCCCAGGACGTCGGCGCCGATGGCGTCGAGGGTGATGGCGGCGACCTCGGGGCTCGTGCCCAAGAAGGTGCGGCCGTCTTCCTCAAAGGTCATGGTGGCAAAGACGGGCAGGTCGGAGTTCTCGCGACAGGCGAGGACGGCCGCCTTGATCTCGGCCAAATCGGTCATGGTCTCGATAATAAAGAGGTCCACGCCCGCATCGACGCCGGCGCGTACTTCCTCGGCAAAGAGGTCGTAGGCCTCGTCAAAGCTGAGGGTGCCCAGGGGGCGCAGCAGGGCGCCGATGGGGCCGATGTCGCCGGCGACGTAGTGGGCGCCGGCCGCGCTGGCGCAAGAGACCGCGGCGGCAAAGACATCTGCCACGGTGGCGGCGCCATCGAGCTTGTGCGCGTTGGCGCCAAAGGTGTTGGCGGTGATCACATCGCAGCCGGCCTCGACGTACTGACGCTGGATGTCGGTGATGACCTGAGGCTCCTCAAAGTTGAGCAGCTCGGGCAGGGCGCCTGCCTTCATGCCGGCGGCCTGCAGCATGGTGCCCATGCCGCCGTCGAACAGCAGGTGCCCCGTGCCCTCGATGGCAGCGCGCAGGCGATCGTCCTTAATGCGAAGGTCGTCGATTGTGCGCGTCTTGTACGTGGCGCCATTGCGGCGTGCGGCATCAACGGGCGCCGCCAGCGCGGCACCGTCCAGATCATGAGTGATAAGCGGAGTAAACATCAATGAGCTCCTAATGGCTGGAATAGCAGGTGGTGTGGGCGGCGCGGAAGCGACAGTGCTCGCGCATGCGGCAGATAGTGCAGGTGGGGCGGCTCTGGGCGTCGTGGACTTCGCCGTCGAACAGACCAATCACCGCGGTTACGCTCTTGGTGGGCATGAGCAGGCTGGTCGGCGTGACGGTAAGCCCGATGAGCCGCGTGGCGTTGAGTGCATCCACGATCGAGCGCTGGGCCGAGAGCGGGCAGTCGCCATAGCCGGGACTGAAGCGCCAGTTGCCGGCGAGCCCGTGTGCGGCGGCCGCAGCCTTGACCTGCTGGTCCATTTGCTCGACGGCGGCTTCTACATAGGCAGAGCATGCGGCGTCGAGCACGGCTCCCTCCAGGGGCTGCTGGGCTCCCGTGGTGCGCAGACGACGCTCGGCGTCCATGCCGAGGGTGCATGCCATGAGCGCGGCAAAGCGGGCGTCTTTGAGATGGCGATAGATATCGCGACCTTGCAACTCAACGTTGGTGCCAACCAGACGGATGCAAGGCTCTCCCTGCTCGTCCACGCCCGTGGCATCGATGGCAAATACGCGGCGCACGCCACGGGGCTCAATGTCCAGCTCAAGGTGCTCGACCACAAGCTCAATACGTCGTGACAGCTCGGGCTCAATCTGCTGGCCGCCGTAACCCAGATACCGCAGCATCTCGGCACGGTCGACACGGGGATGGTGCGCAGCATCGACACGGTAAAGCGCCGGCGACGCAAGGTCGGCCGGCACTTCGACAGCGGTTGTATCGATGCGCGGTTTTTCCATTACCCTAGGCGCTCCATAATGGTCGCGGCGATCGCAGGACGATTCATAGTGTACAGGTGCAGACCGGCGGCACCGTGCTCCTTAAGGTCGCAAAGCTGACGGGCGGCATAATCTACACCGGCTGCCTGCAGGCTCTCGGGGTCGTTCTCGTACTTGGCGAGAATCTTGATGACGGGGGAGGGCAGTGACGCGCCACACATAAAGACCATGCGGCTGATCTGCGACTTGCCCATAAACGGCATGATGCCCGCGGTAATGGGCACGGTGATGCCGGCCTTGTCGGCAAGCTCGTGAAAACGGTAGAAGCACTCGTTATCAAAGAAGAGCTGCGTCACAAAGAAGCTCGCGCCGGCGTCTTGCTTTTGCTTGAGGTGCTCGACCGAGAGGTTGAGGTTCTCACAGGCAATGTGGCCCTCGGGGTAGGCTGCGGCGCCCACGCAAAAGCCGGCGTCGACGAGCTCGGGGATGAGGTCGCGGGCGTAGGCGTAGTCGGAGGCGGGCTTGTCGTCCTCGGTCGCGCCGGCAGGGAGATCGCCACGCAGGGCCAACACGTTTTCCACGCCGGCGGTGCGGTACTCATCGATCTTGGCGGCGATATCGGCGTGGGTACGGCCCACACAGGTGAGGTGTGCCACCGAGGGTGTATCGAATTCGCTCGAAATCATATGCGCGATGGGGGCGGTGGTGGCACCGTTACCCGAGCCGCCAGCGGAACAAGTGACCGAGACAAAGCTCGGCGAAAGCTTGCACAGATTGCCTGCCACTTCGCGAGCCGTGTCGAGGGTGAGCTCGCCCTTGGGCGGGAACATCTCAAACGAAATGGGCGCGGTGCCCTGGGATGCTGCCTGCTTAAAAACCTCGTCGACGCGCATATCGTGCTCCTCTAGATACGTAATAGTGTGATGTGTTGCAAGGATTCTACAGCACCACTGTGCCACGGCGGAGTTTCACTCGCTATTTGGGGGATACCAATCAAAGATGCCTTGCTATCGGCATTTCCTATAGCAGAGCGGCTCATTTTGACACGGGCTATAAAGACTGGTATCTGATGCGAAATACCAGTTAATAGAGCCCCATCCCAAATTGACTACCCTTAAACCATGGGGAGAGGTCTGCAATTTATACAGTTGATTGGCTGTTGAGGGCGGCAACGCCGCCGCGATGCGGTAACCTCATTGATTGGTTTCGTGACAGCAACATAACGGTAATGTTGCGGAAACACGACGAGCCTAATCTATGACTCGTTCGTTAGTAATCAACACCGCTTCTCACGCGGTGCCGATACGAAGGGAGTTCCGTATGGCCGAACTTACTGACCGCTTCGGGACCATGGTGTTCTCTGAGGAAGTCATGAAGGACTACCTCCCCAAGGACATTTGGAAGCGCCTTGCTGCAACCCTCGAGGACGGTGAGCCGCTCGACCTGGATGTGGCCAACGCCGTTGCCCACGCCATGAAGGTCTGGGCCATCTCCAAGGGCGCGACGCACTACGCGCACTGGTTCCAGCCGCTTTCGGGCATTACTTCCGAGAAGCACGACAGCTTCCTCGAGCCCAACCACGACGGCACCGCCATTACCAAGTTTACGGGCAAGAACCTCATCCAGGGCGAGCCGGACGCCTCCAGCTTCCCCAACGGCGGCCTGCGTGCCACCTTCGAGGCCCGTGGCTACACCGCTTGGGATCCCACCAGCCCCGCATTCATTAAGGACGATGTCCTGTGCATCCCCACGGCTTTCTGCTCCTACACGGGCGAGGCCCTGGACAAGAAGACCCCGCTGCTGCGCTCCATGACCGCGCTCTCGCGTGAGTCCAAGCGCGTTTTGGCGCTGTTTGGCAAGACCCCCAAGAAGGTCGTTCCTTCCGTGGGCGATGAGCAGGAGTACTTCCTGATCAAGAAGGACGCTTACCGCAAGCGCAGGGACCTGGTCATCACCGGCCGCACCCTCTTTGGTGCTGCTCCCTGCAAGGGCCAGGAGCTCGAGGAGCACTACTTTGGCGCTATCCGCCCCACCGTCTCGGCCTATATGAAGGACCTGGACGATGAACTGTGGGCGCTTGGCATTCCCGCCAAGACCAAGCACAACGAGGTCGCTCCCTGCCAGCATGAGCTCGCCCCTGTCTATGGCGAGGTCAACGAGGCCATCGACCAGAACCTGGTCATGATGGAGAAGATGAAGCTCATCGCCTCCCGCCACGACTTGGTCTGCCTGCTGCACGAGAAGCCCTTTGAGGGCATCAACGGCTCGGGCAAGCACAACAACTGGTCGCTTGGCACCGAGTCCGAGAACCTGCTCGACCCGGGCGACACCCCGCTCGACAACCTGCAGTTCATCGTCTTCCTCACCGCGGTGATTGAGGCCGTCGATAACTATCAGGAGCTCCTGCGTGCCTCCGTTGCCTCGGCCGGCAACGATCATCGTCTGGGCGCCAACGAGGCTCCTCCGGCGATTATGTCCATCTTCCTGGGCGACCAGCTTACCGAGGTCGTCGAGAAGATCATCGATGGCAAGGCTTCCGTCCATGCCACGCGCGGCGTGCTTGACCTGGGCGCCGATACCCTGCCCAAGCTGATGCAGGACAACACCGACCGCAACCGCACCTCCCCGTTCGCCTTCACCGGCAACAAGTTCGAGTTCCGTGCCTGCGGCTCCGAGCAGAACGTCTCCGACTCCAACCTGGTGCTCGATGCCGCCGTGGCCAAGTCGCTCAAGTCCTTCGCCGACGCACTCGAGGGTACGCCCGAGGATAAGTTCCAGGATGCCGCGCTCGAGTACTGCAAGAAGGTGCTGACCGATCACCAGCGCATCCTGTTCTCCGGCGACGGTTACTCCGACGAGTGGCCCATCGAGGCCGAGAAGCGCGGCCTTGCCAACAACAAGACCACGGCCGACGCCCTGCCCGCCTTTGTTTCCGATAAGGCTATCGCGCTCTTTGAGGAGACGGGCGTCCTGACCAAGGCCGAGGCCCAGTGCCGCTACGACTGCAAGCTCGAGAAGTACAACAAGCTCATGAACATCGAGGCTACCACGATGGTTCGCGAGGCGCGTCGTACCTATCGCCCGGTCATTACCGCCTATGCCACCAAGGTCGCTAAGGGCCTTGAGACTATTCGTGCCGCTGGTGCTGAGGCCGCCATGCAGTGCGAGCAGAACACGCTCAACAAGCTCTGCAACGGCATCACCACCATCAACGACTCTATCAAGGCGCTCGACGCCGTGCATCAGAAGGCCGAGGGCCTCGATGGTCAGGAGCAGGCCAACGTGTACGCGCACGAGGTCGTTCCCGCTATGGATGCGCTGCGCGCCGCCGTGGATGCCATGGAGGAGATCGTGGCTGCCGACTACTGGCCGGTCCCGACCTACGACGACATCCTGTTCTACGTGTAGGACTGGGATAACATATCGTCACGGTTGAAAGCCGGGGTCCGCATTACGCGGGCCCCGGCTTTTTGTTTGCGAAGGACGCTTTGAAGCCCGTTTTGCCGCCGATTTGCCTAGGTATAAAGGGCTATGGGCAAAAAACGTCAAATATGAGTACTGTCACAAGTCCTGTAACATTATTTATTTGCAAAATATGTAGTGTTACGCAACATATGTCCAATTACTTAGCCGATAAACGTCTGCAATTTTTCCGCCGTAGGACGCCTGACGGCTAAATCGCCTTCTGAAGGCATGAACTCGCTGTAACTAAAATGGTAACAGTACTCATATTTGCCATTTTTTGACCACAGGCCTTGCGATGATGCCGGGATCCGCACCCTGCCGGGTTCGAATCCCGGCATATCGGTAGCAAAAAGCCCGCTACCGAATTGATAACGGGCTGCTCAGATTCTGTGGTGCCCCCAGCGGGATTCGAACCCGCGATATCCACCTTGAAAGGGTGGCGTCCTTGGCCGCTAGACGATGGGGACAGCGGGAAAGAGTATAGCAGACTTTTTTAGCCGTTCACATATCGTTGGCAAACTGAAAAACCACCACAAAGGTGCCTGTCCCCTTTGTGGTGGTTGGGGCGTTAGGGGAGGAGCTTCATCGCGGCGTCGTGGGCGGCGTGCTCGTAGGTGTCGTCGAGGGGCTTGAGCGGCAGCAGAGCGTTGGCCTGTGCACCGCCGCGGCGCTCGAGGGCGTGCGCGATCAGCCAGTCGGCGAGTTCGGGGTTCTTGGGCAGCGCCGGGCCATGCAGGTACGTGCCGATGACGCCCTTGTAGATGAGGCCCTCAAAGCCATCGTCGCCGTTGTTACCGGTGCCCGTGACGACGGACGTTCCGAGCGGCGTGGCATCGGCGTCCAAAAGCGTGCGGCCACCGTGGTTCTCGAATCCCACAAAGGGCTCGGGTGCCAGATCGGTTTTGACGGCTACGTTGCCGATCAGGCGGTCGGAGCCGCGTACGGTTTCGGCGGCAATGACCCCCAGACCCTCAATGCGATTCTCACCCATATAGTACGAACGGCCGAGCAGCTGATAGCTGCCGCAGATGGCGAGCAACGAACCGCCATCCTCAACATAGGATGCGACCTTGTCTTTTTGAGCGAGCAGTTCATGTGCGACCGCCAGCTGGTCGCGGTCGGAGCCGCCACCCATCATGACGATATCGGCATCGGTCAAATCAAGCGTTTCGCCCATACGGACCTCGTCTACACGCACGGGAATGCCACGCCAGGCGCAGCGGCGTTCGAGCGCGATAGCATTGCCGCCGTCGCCGTAGAGGTTAAGGGCATCGGGGTACAGATAGACGATGCGCAGCGGGCGCGAAAGCTCGACCGGCGCAATATCGGTGGGGACAGCGCTACCATCGGCGCACGGTGCAGCGTGGGCGGCAACCGTGGCCGCATCGGTGCCTTTGAGTCCGTCGAGTTCTTTGACCAGCGGCGGGAAGGCCGCCGACGGCCACGATGTCTC